>NZ_OZ026448.1:0-310779 GCF_964019485.1 Spiroplasma endosymbiont of Agriotes lineatus | reverse complement strand
ATGCTACAGAAATTTCAGTTGAAAGAATTAAAAAAAACTAAAATTATTATTTTCTGGTAAGAAAAGGCAACATTCATTAAAATCGCAAATAATTATTGATTTATTTAGCAATAAAATTATTTCAGTAGATTTTTGTTATAGCAGTATTTATGATTATAAGTTATTTTTAAAATCAAATACACTTATAAACCCAAAAATAGAATTAGTTGCCTATTCAGGCTATCAAGGTTTGTAAAATGTTCATAACAATAAATTATTGTCAATTAAAAAGAGTAAAAATAATTCTTTAAATCCATATAAAAAGGAATATAATGGTTTTTTAAGTAAAGTTAGAATTGCCATTGAGCACGTTTTTGCTAGATTAAAAAGATTTAAAATACTAGTCGCAATAAGATTAGAAGGTTTGGATTACAATTTAAATTAATTTCAGGAATATATAATTTTGAATTAAGTTAGTTATAGTTATTTATAACAAGTCTAATATATATTTAAAGTTATATGGAGGCAAAAATATGTTATTTGATAGAAAAGAATAATAGACTTGGTACATAAACATAACATTTTATGCCTATTAAACTATAAAATTAATTTTCGTCTTTGTATTTATCTAACATTTATCCTTCACCCAGGAAATAATATTATCAAAACAGTAGATAAAACTAAAGGTTATGTACCAAGTCTAATATATATATATATTATAGCATGGATGTGGATAGGCTACAATAAGTTGGACCATAATGGTCGCGTTTAGTTTTCTTAGGTATTGCTTTGAAAAAGCAAAACAATCAGCTAATTATATTATTTAATTACTAAACTAACCCTGCCTTTCTTGTTATTGTCATTTTTATTCTTTTTCATTTTATCATATTATTGAATTTTTACACAATAAAAAATTATTAATTTTATTAAATTTTAACTAATATTTTTACTTACTTAAATGTAATATATTTATTTGTATATACAATGTTACCTTTACTAATTCAACTATCATCATTTTGGATTGGCAACCCTTTTTAGGACAATTTTTATATAGACATTTGTTTTCTAAAAGTAACTGGAGATAAATAATTTAAACTGCCATGTATTCTAAGATTATTGTACCAATTAATGTAATCAAATAATTCAAGTTCTAATTGCGCAAGATCATTGAATTTTCTACCATTAATAAATTCTGTTTTAAAAACTTTATAAGTTGCTTCAGCAACTGCATTATCATATGGACAACCCTTCGCACTCAATGATCTTTGAATTTTAAATGTAGATAATAATTGATCAATTATATTATTTTTAAACTCATTACCTCAGTCGGTATGAAATATTTCAATTTTTGATAATGGTCTAGTAATTCGCATAATAGCTTGATAAACCAACTCCGTATTTTTATTTGGCCCGGAACTATAACCAACAATCTCGCGATTATACAAATCAATTAGGAGACATACATAAAATCATTTAAAACCCACTTTTATATAAGTTAAGTCACTAACGATAATTTCATTTATTTTTCTATTATTAAAGTCTCGGTTTACAATGTTATTTACTGGATGATCATTTACTTGAATATTTTTGCATTTAAGTCTTGTTTTTGTGTATTTTGATATCAAATTATTGTTTTTCATAATGTTTCTAATTTTGCGTCTAGATAGGTTAATACTTTTATGAGCTTAATAATACTTTGATTTTTCGAGCTCCATAGACTTGGCGGCTTTCGTTAAATGCACTAATAATTTCTTGATTATAATTATTCACTATTTTCCTTGTGTATTTATTAATTTGATAATAGTAATTGGATTTTGAAATATTTAATAATTGACATATTTTTCTTATCGAATATTTTTTCTTATTGCTATTAATTATTGTTATTTTTTGGCCATTATCAGTGCGGCTTGCTTTAAAATGTCATTTTCCATTTTCAAGTCTTTAAGTTCTTTTCGTAAAGTTATTATTTCATTTTCTTCTAGTGTGCGATTGTCTTTTGCTTTAAATGAACCAGAATTATTATAATTTTTAACTCAACTATAAATAGTTGGTTTTGGTAAATTATATTCTTTCCCTAAATTAATAACACTTTTGCCATTTTTGTATAGCATGACAATTTGTTTTTTAAATTCTTCAAAGTATGAGGTTTTATTTCCCATTTTTATATTCCTTCTTTCTTAATAATTTCGAAGTCTATATAATTAATGGTCCAAATTATTGTAGCCTATCCAATTCTAAAAAATGATAAAAATTTTATTTTATGGTTTATAATTAAATTCGTATTAATTTAAAATTTATAGATTTAAGTGGGGGCGATAATTACTACAAAAATTTATTAAATTAGCAAAAATTCACGAAAAGGATTTAATAAATGAAAAAATTATTAGAAATTTTAGGAACAATAACAATGGCAAGTGGCGGAATAGCAGGGGGGGCGTTGCCAATAGTCCTTATCCAATACAAAATAAAATAGATAATATAAATAAAAGATAAAAACGGAGTAATAACCAAAATAATAAAATAAATAGAACAAAAAAATTGTTATTAGAACAAATGGTTATATTTTTTCTGGTGGTATAGTTTTTAATAATAAATTATATTTTGGTTCAACAGATCATAATATTTATGAGTATGATCCGGCCACAAATCAACAAAAAATTGTTATTAGAACAAATGCTGCAGTTTTTTCTAGTGGAGTTACTTTAAATAATAAAATATATTTTGGTTCGTGAGATCATAATGTGTATGAATATAGTGAATATTATTTAAATTCAAATTTAGGAAAAATTAATGATAATTCTGATAAGGCAATATTAAATGAATTAAATTATTTAAATCCTGATTTAGATATATCACAATTAGAAATTAAAGAAAAAAACAATATTTCAGTTATAATTAAAACAAAGAAAGATAGTAACAAATATTTTAATGAAATAAAAATTAATTATAAAACAAATAATAAACCAAATAAAAAAGTTAATTTAAATAAGTTGATTAAAAAAGTAATATTTTTTAAGTTTCGAGATAAAAAACAAAATTTAATTTTTAAAGAAATAAAAGATATTAATATTGATAACTTAATGTTTTCCACGATTGAAGTAACCAGTGCTTCAGATTCGTTAAAATCAATCGATGAAAAAGCTGTTTGTTTTGAACCAGTTAATTTTCCTAATATCTCTTCAAATATACAAAAAATTAAAATACCATCATGTAGTTATGAAGCTAAGGCAAAATATTTATTTCAAATTACAACAGGATTAAACATAAATAATTCAAAAAATATAGATAAGGGGGGGTGAAATTTAAATATTGACGATGAAAATAAATTAACTGATTTTACAAGTTCAAATAAAAAAGCTTCTGAAATTAAAAATACATTATCACAGGATTTTAATTTATCAAACACAAATAAACAAGAGCAAGAATTAATTTTAAATCGTGATTTGTTACATTCACCAAAACAAGAGTTATCAGCGGAACCAAAGCAACGCCTTACAGCCCAATATGTAATCAGATTACTTTCAATTAAAACTAATTTAGATTTAAAACAAAAAATTAACGGAACAATTACTGCTAAAATAATTGATGATAATAACGAAGAACAAACAATCACCTTATCAATTACAGAGGCAATGCAAATATTAAAAAAATATCGTTTATTGCCTAGTGAAATTACTATTACTATTAATGAAGATAATAGTGTAGCTTTTAATGGCAAAGCAATAATATCAAGAACAAGTGAAAGTAACCCCAAGCCAACTTTTAATTTTTATTCAATTTAATAATTTTTAACAACTAAAACAAATAGCTTAATTTATTGTAAAAACAAGAAAAATATTCCAACCAGTAATTTTAATTAATTACTGATTTTTATTAATTTATAGATAAGAGAAAAAATTAAAAAGTTGTTTAAAGTAATTACGGTCATAGAAAAGGCCCGCCCAAAATTTTTTGTCTTGATAATTTTATTCTGAACTTTCCAAAGAAATAGAAAAAAAGCAAAATCCCCTTGATACACTTGATAAAGTTGCTGATTATTTTTTAGAAGTAAAATTTAAAGACAGAGTAAATCTAAGTTAATTCTTAGAGGTACAGTTAATTGTACAGACCCATTTTTTTAGTTATTAATGATTTTCAATTTCGATTTCAAAATCATTTGTTTCTTGTAATATGTAGTCTATGATGTTATTAACTTTAAAATCATCTAACTCTGTATCTTGTGCTTTAATTGTTATTTTTTTATCAATTATTCAAACTTCATGCGGTCTGGCGGTCTGTTAACTCCTTTATAAGGAATATTATGGTGAGTGTCAGGCATTTTTTGTCTGTGTGTAGTTATTAGTTGTTTAATTTTTTTTGTTTACTTTAACTATTTTCAAATTCTTTTGTAAATCAAAAAGTAAAAGTGTCTAAATCTTTTATTTCTGGTGGCTTTTCATTTAAATTGATATTATCTTTTTTATCTATGTTAACTACAAAAAGTTGATTGTTATTTTTTAAAATAAGAAATTTTACTTTTTTTAAGCCCTTGATTTCAAAATTATAAACTTTATTACTTTGTCTTTTATTTCTAATTAATTGTGTTGTTGTTTTGTCATTGTTAATTTTTGGGGGAATGGTAAAAATGTTATTGAAATCAATAATTAACACGGTAAATATTTTCATAAACATTTTTATCACTCCTTTTTAAAATATTTTATTTTTCACTGTTCTTTTTTCTTTAATTTTTTTAATAAGTCACTCAATAACACAATTTATAATTACAGCTATTGTCTGTCATACATATATCTAAATACCCTAATATCATAAGTGAAATTAATACTTCAAATTTTTCATATAATAATTTCAAATCATTAATTTCCAATTTTAAAAATGGAATGAAAAAGATAGTAATCATAAAAATGTAAGGTAAAATTCTCCATCAATATTTTTTTAAAGAATTAATGAGTTTGTTTGATTTCATTTTTCAAAGTTCTTTTTGCTTTAATTTTTTGAATAATAAAGCGAATTAATTTTTAAAATTTAATTGCAAAATATATTGCTCCGTCTCATCAAAAAACAAATATTCCTGCTAGCATAATACCGCTATTGAACTTGCTAAAGAATTTAACCATCTGTTTATTCATAAAATCATTAAATTCGTTACTTGTTCCAGTTATTCATTTAGTATCGATTACTGTTAATGCACAAAGTAATAAGCTTATAAAGATGAAAATGATACTTAATACTACTTTTAACCACTGCTTTTTAAAAGAATTTTTAATTCTTAATTTTAATGGCATTTTTTCTTTTGAATTATCTTTTTTAAATAATTTTCCTAAAAGTTTTTTCATTTTAATTCTCCTTTTATATTTTTTATCGTCCTTTAATCACAATAAATAAGGCAATAAGTATACAAGTGACACCCAGAATGGTAAAGATTGGGTGTTGGCGAAAATGTTCGAGCCATCGGTTTAAACAAATCTAAAATTGTTAAATTGCTAGTAATAAACTTTTGGAAATTGGCAAGCCCTTCGCTAACATAGTTTGTTAAAGTTTCAAAATGACTACCAGCTAATAACCCAAAAACGGTTATTAAGATAAAAATAATAATTAGTTTAAACATTGTTAGTTACCTTGTTTTGTTTTTATTGGTTTTATTTGTTTTTTAGCTTTTCCTCATGCACTTAAACGCCCCTTATTTTTAACCGCGTATTGGCGTTGTTTTTTCAAATTAACTTGTTGACTACCAAATCCAAGAATAATTGCCATAAGAAATTCTATAGCCAGTGTTAAGAATAAAAGAAATATTAATTGAATTTTCGTTCCTGGTACTTCTAAACTTCAAATTAAGTCAAAGTATAATTCAAGAAAATTATAAAACTGTTTAAAATAACCAATCGTAACATTATCACCAATCGTAATTGCCCCTGCCCTGAGATTGGTTTAATATTATCAGTTGGACGCATAAATTTTTGTTAGGCAGGTAAAGATTTAAATAATTTTGAAAGAAAAACAATCACAATTTAATTATCATTTTATTTAAAAAATAAGTAATAAAACAAAATATTTAACATTAACAAACAAAATCTTAATAAAAGGTTATAAAAACTAAGGAAAACGCTTATAAAAACAACATTAAAATAAATTTTTACAACAAAAATCATACATAAGAAATATATACTTAATTTGAATATTGAAATAATTTATAGTAAATGATTATTTTTTCTTTTTTAAAAAATACCTAAGAAAAATAAACACGATCTAGCAAAACCGATTAAAAATTGAAAGGTATAGTAAAAAGCTGGTACCGTTTTAAAAATTGGAAAAATAGCAGTTGAAAAGTTAACTGTTGCTTTTGCAATAATTGCTAACGGTCGCAAAATCGTGATGATTTGTGAGGCGGTGAGTATTCAGTTTATCATTTTGATACCAGCATTCTGAATGGCACATCCAATATCATTAAAAGTTGGTATTCATCGTCCGGAATATTTGCAATTTGCCGGCGGAATTAAATCGTCTCATTCACTGTTATTTAAACCATCAGGGATAAAGGCTGTTGAATTTAAGACATTAAAGTCATAAATTTTAAAATTGTAGTTAGAGATATTACCTTTGTGATAAAGCGGAAAAGTTAAGGTAAAAATATTAATACCATAACGAATATCAATATCGGTATTGAGATAATTAATACTGTTAGCGGTTTTGTTGGTTGGCAAGGTAATCAGTTTATTATCATAAGATTTAAGGACATTAAAATCAATTTGATAAATACTATTGGTGTTGTTAATAGCATTGTAATTATCTTGGTGCATTTTTTTGTCAAAAGTAAAGAAATAACTTCTTAGTAATAATTCTGAGTTTCCTATAATATTTACTAAGTATTTTTTGGGATAAAAGGTAATTAATGAACGATAAAAGAAACCGATTTGAATAAAGTAATCCTTCTTATAGTTTTCTATACCATTAAAATCAATTTCAGTATGAGTTTTTTCGTCCATATCAAAAGTCGCATAAAATAAACTAGCAAAGAAATTGCCGAGAATTTCATAGATTTCATCAAAAACATTTTTGTAATCGCTGTCGTTAATACTAGGAATGTTATTTTTAAAATATAAGTAAATATCATTTTTTAAATCGGGGTCATAGCGCAAAAAACTAAATCTAACATTGAGGTAATTTAAGGTACCAAAAAGATACTTAATTAGGTAATAATCGTTAGTACTTTTGGTATCATATTTTCAGATTTCGGTTTCACCGTGTAGTAATTGCAAATAGTTATTACCTGCGATTAAGGTTTTATTAAAAGCTTTAATTTTTAAAATATTCTTATTAATTTCATCTTCACTACTAGAAGTCTTATGATAAAAATAGCTTTCATTTTTAAAGCCGTGGTTTTTAATTGTGAATTCTTTATAGTAACCTTTTTCTAAGGTGTCAATAAAATTAAATACTGGTGTTCAATAAAGATAAGAGTAATTAAATTTGTCAAAATCACCACCACGATGAATCATTAAATAGTCAAGGTTCTCAATGACATCGTTATAGTTGTGGTTGCCATCAAAGTTAGTGGGTTGTTTCTGGTAAATCAATATCAGTCGTAGGTTTGGCTTTCAATTGTGCATCAAGTTCTAGAATTTTTCACCAGTTTCATTTTACACCGGCAAAAGTATCTTTTTGATACTCAAATTTTATTTTAATATTTTTTATTTTAATATTTTGTTTTTGTTCTTTTTCAACTTCTGTTCATTTTGTATTTATTTGTAATTCGTTAAGTTTTTTAATAATATTAACTTGATTTTGATTTATATAACTTTGAATTCGTCCTTTATTATTCCATAATTCTTCTACAGGATTTATGGGTTTTATTCCTGATTGCTTCTCTATATCATTTAATAAAAATTGTAATTCTGTTTTTCACGCCGATGCAGGTTTATAAGGAGTTTCATTTTTTCATATTGTAAATTCTGCTTTTGTTAAGTTAATTTCAGACACTTGATTGTTTTGTCTTTTGTTTCTAATTAGTGATTGTGTTGTTATTTCGTCATTGTTAATGTTTTGGAGAATGGTAAAAATGTTATTGAAACTAATAATTATCATGGTAAATATTTTCATAAACATTTTTATCACTCCTTTTTAAAATATTTTATTTTTCGTTGTTCTTTTTTCTTTAATTTTTTTAATAAGTCACTCAATGCTACAATTTATAATTACCGCTATTGTAATGCATATATCTAAATATCCTAGTATCATAAGTGAAATTAATGCTTCAAATTTTTCATATAATAATTTCAAATCATTAATTTCCAATTTTAAAAATGGAATGAAAAAGATAGTAATCATAAAAATGTAAGGTAAGATTCTCCATCAATATTTTTTTAAAGAATTAATGAGCTTGTTTGATTTCATTTTTCAAGGCTCTTTTTGCTTTGATTTTTTGAATAATCAAGCGGATTAATTTTTCAAATTTAATTGCAAAATATATTGCGCCGCCTCATCAAAAAACAAATATTCCTGCTAGCATAATACCACTATTGAACTTGCCAAAGAATTCAACCATCTGTTTATTCATAAAATCATTAAATTCGTTACTTGTTCCAGTTATTCATTTAGTATCCATTGCTGTTAATGCGCAAATTAATAAACTTATAAAGATGAAAATGATACTTAATACTATTTTTAACCACTGCTTTTTAAAAGAATTTTTAATTCTTAATCTTAATGGTGTTTTTTCTTTTGAATTATCTTTTTTAAATAATTTTCCTAAAAGTTTTTTCATTTTAATTCTCCTTTCGTGTTTAAAAATTTTTAATTTTTGGTTTTTAATTATTAAGTCTGATTTTTGATTAATATGAATAGTATTTCACTTTTCTAATTCTAAAATTTCTTTATTTTTTTCCATTATTATTTATTTAAGAATATTAACACTATTTTCTAATATGACATTAGCAATTTTTAATTTGTCATTCTCTGTTTCTAATTCTTGTTTTTTAGTTCATTTTTCCATTTTTTTACCTACCTTTAATTACAATAAATAAGGCAATAAGTACACAAGTTACACCAAGAATCGTAAAAATTGGGTGTTGCGAAAATGTTCGTGCCATTGGTTTAAATAGTTCTAAAATTGTTAAATTGCTAGTAATAAACTTTTGGAAATTGGCAAGCCCTTCGCTAATATAATTCGTTAAAGTTTCAAAATGACTACCAGCCAATAATCCAAGAACAGTTATTAAGATAAAAATAATAATTAGTTTAAACATTTTTAGTTACCTTGTTTTGTTTTTATTGGTTTTATTTGTTTTTTAGCTTTTCCTCATGCACTTAAACGCCCCTTATTTTTAACCGCGTATTGGCGTTGTTTTTTCAAATTAACTTGTTGACTACCAAATCCAAGAATAATTGCCATAAGAAATTCTATAGCCAGTGTTAAGAATAAAAGAAATATTAATTGAATTTTCGTTCCTGGTACTTCTAAACTTCAAATTAAGTCAAAGTATAATTCAAGAAAATTATAAAACTGTTTAAAATAACCAATCGTAACATTATCACCAATCGTAATTGCCCCTGCCCTGAGATTGGTTTAATATTATCAGTTGGACGCATAAATTTTTGTTAGGCAGGTAAAGATTTAAATAATTTTGAAAGAAAAACAATCACAATTTAATTATCATTTTATTTAAAAAATAAGTAATAAAACAAAATATTTAACATTAACAAACAAAATCTTAATAAAAGGTTATAAAAACTAAGGAAAACGCTTATAAAAACAACATTAAAATAAATTTTTACAACAAAAATCATACATAAGAAATATATACTTAATTTGAATATTGAAATAATTTATAGTAAATGATTATTTTTTCTTTTTTAAAAAATACCTAAGAAAAATAAACACGATCTGGCAAAACCGATTAAAAATTGAAAGGTATAGTAAAAAGCTGGTACCGTTTTAAAAATTGGAAAAATAGCAGTTGAAAAGTTAACTGTTGCTTTTGCAATAATTGCTAACGGTCGCAAAATCGTGATGATTTGTGAGGCGGTGAGTATTCAGTTTATCATTTTGATACCAGCATTCTGAATGGCACATCCAATATCATTAAAAGTTGGTATTCATCGTCCGGAATATTTGCAATTTGCCGGCGGAATTAAATCGTCTCATTCACTGTTATTTAAACCATCAGGGATAAAGGCTGTTGAATTTAAGACATTAAAGTCATAAATTTTAAAATTGTAGTTAGAGATATTACCTTTGTGATAAAGCGGAAAAGTTAAGGTAAAAATATTAATACCATAACGAATATCAATATCGGTATTGAGATAATTAATACTGTTAGCGGTTTTGTTGGTTGGCAAGGTAATCAGTTTATTATCATAAGATTTAAGGACATTAAAATCAATTTGATAAATACTATTGGTGTTGTTAATAGCATTGTAATTATCTTGGTGCATTTTTTTGTCAAAAGTAAAGAAATAACTTCTTAGTAATAATTCTGAGTTTCCTATAATATTTACTAAGTATTTTTTGGGATAAAAGGTAATTAATGAACGATAAAAGAAACCGATTTGAATAAAGTAATCCTTCTTATAGTTTTCTATACCATTAAAATCAATTTCAGTATGAGTTTTTTCGTCCATATCAAAAGTCGCATAAAATAAACTAGCAAAGAAATTGCCGAGAATTTCATAGATTTCATCAAAAACATTTTTGTAATCGCTGTCGTTAATACTAGGAATGTTATTTTTAAAATATAAGTAAATATCATTTTTTAAATCGGGGTCATAGCGCAAAAAACTAAATCTAACATTGAGGTAATTTAAGGTACCAAAAAGATACTTAATTAGGTAATAATCGTTAGTACTTTTGGTATCATATTTTCAGATTTCGGTTTCACCGTGTAGTAATTGCAAATAGTTATTACCTGCGATTAAGGTTTTATTAAAAGCTTTAATTTTTAAAATATTCTTATTAATTTCATCTTCACTACTAGAAGTCTTATGATAAAAATAGCTTTCATTTTTAAAGCCGTGGTTTTTAATTGTGAATTCTTTATAGTAACCTTTTTCTAAGGTGTCAATAAAATTAAATACTGGTGTTCAATAAAGATAAGAGTAATTAAATTTGTCAAAATCACCACCACGATGAATCATTAAATAGTCAAGGTTCTCAATGACATCGTTATAGTTGTGGTTGCCATCAAAGTTAGTGGGTTGTTTCTGGTAAATCAATATCAGTCGTAGGTTTGGCTTTCAATTGTGCATCAAGTTCTAGAATTTTTCACCAGTTTCATTTTACACCGGCAAAAGTATCTTTTTGATACTCAAATTTTATTTTAATATTTTTTATTTTAATATTTTGTTTTTGTTCTTTTTCAACTTCTGTTCATTTTGTATTTATTTGTAATTCGTTAAGTTTTTTAATAATATTAACTTGATTTTGATTTATATAACTTTGAATTCGTCCTTTATTATTCCATAATTCTTCTACAGGATTTATGGGTTTTATTCCTGATTGCTTCTCTATATCATTTAATAAAAATTGTAATTCTGTTTTTCACGCCGATGCAGGTTTATAAGGAGTTTCATTTTTTCATATTGTAAATTCTGCTTTTGTTAAGTTAATTTCAGACACTTGATTGTTTTGTCTTTTGTTTCTAATTAGTGATTGTGTTGTTATTTCGTCATTGTTAATGTTTTGGAGAATGGCAAAAATGTTATTGAAACCAATAATTAACACGGTAAATATTTTCCATAAACATTTTTATCACTCCTCTTTAAAATATTTTATTTTTCATTGTTCTTTTTTCTTTAATTTTTTTAATAAGCCACTCAATGCTACAATTTATAATTACCGCTATTGTAATGCATATATCTAAATATCCTAGTATCATAAGTGAAATTAATGCTTCAAATTTTTCATATAATAATTTCAAATCATTAATTTCCAATTTTAAAAATGGAATGAAAAAGATAGTAATCATAAAAATGTAAGGTAAGATTCTCCATCAATATTTTTTTAAAGAATTAATGAGCTTGTTTGATTTCATTTTTCAAGGCTCTTTTTGCTTTGATTTTTTGAATAATCAAGCGGATTAATTTTTCAAATTTAATTGCAAAATATATTGCGCCGCCTCATCAAAAAACAAATATTCCTGCTAGCATAATACCACTATTGAACTTGCCAAAGAATTCAACCATCTGTTTATTCATAAAATCATTAAATTCGTTACTTGTTCCAGTTATTCATTTAGTATCCATTGCTGTTAATGCGCAAATTAATAAACTTATAAAGATGAAAATGATACTTAATACTATTTTTAACCACTGCTTTTTAAAAGAATTTTTAATTCTTAATCTTAATGGTGTTTTTTCTTTTGAATTATCTTTTTTAAATAATTTTCCTAAAAGTTTTTTCATTTTAATTCTCCTTTCGTGTTTAAAAATTTTTAATTTTTGGTTTTTAATTATTAAGTCTGATTTTTGATTAATATGAATAGTATTTCACTTTTCTAATTCTAAAATTTCTTTATTTTTTTCCATTATTATTTATTTAAGAATATTAACACTATTTTCTAATATGACATTAGCAATTTTTAATTTGTCATTCTCTGTTTCTAATTCTTGTTTTTTAGTTCATTTTTCCATTTTTTTACCTACCTTTAATTACAATAAATAAGGCAATAAGTACACAAGTTACACCAAGAATCGTAAAAATTGGGTGTTGCGAAAATGTTCGTGCCATTGGTTTAAATAGTTCTAAAATTGTTAAATTGCTAGTAATAAACTTTTGGAAATTGGCAAGCCCTTCGCTAATATAATTCGTTAAAGTTTCAAAATGACTACCAGCCAATAATCCAAGAACAGTTATTAAGATAAAAATAATAATTAGTTTAAACATTTTTAGTTACCTTGTTTTGTTTTTATTGGTTTTATTTGTTTTTTAGCTTTTCCTCACGCACTTAAACGCCCCTTATTTTTAACCGCATATTGGCGTTGTTTTTCTAAATTAACTTGTTGACCACCACTACCAAATCCAAGAATAATTGCCATAAGAAATTCTACAGCCAGCGTTAAGAATAAAGGAAATATTAGTTGAATATTCGTTCCTGGTACTCAAATTAAATCAAAAACTTTATAAAGCATTTGGGCGAGAAGGTCGGCCGTTTTCGCAAGATTTTCCATTTTTTATTATTCCTTTTCTTTCATTTTTCTTAAAAATTTGCTAAATTTATCCATTTTTAAATATTCCAAGTCTTCTAAATCAATTGCTGTGTCATTATAGTATTTGTCTTCATAGTCAGGATTCACTTTTGCATTTAAGTAATCTCTTAAAAACGCTAGGTAAAAAGAATTGTAAGTGTTTAATATCGGTAAAGGAATTTTTAGTTTAAAAAAATAAATATCAAGTTCAGGAATATCGCGATATTTAATGCGACGACCACGACCCTTTTTACTATTTTTAGCATCAATTAAGGTGTTTCGTCAGCGTTCATATTCTTCAATGCTCGTAAACGTACCATAAATGACTTTTAAGTAGGGACGAAAAATATTAACGGGTTTTTTACGAATGCCCACAATCACATTATTGGCAATATCACGAACTTTAACTCAAATATGTTTATCTCTTTGACCGCTAGCTAACACAATATGACCGAAATGGCGTGCCAAAGCAAAATATTCTTGAATACCCGTTTCTTCGTTTTTAGTATTATTTTTTTCTCAATCCGTTCCTTCTAAAAATAAATTGGTTTCATCTCATAACAGTAAGGTTTTGTCTGGTAATACCGGATAATCAAAGTCTAACAATCCCATATGTCCTAAACTTAATTTTTGGGTTTCTAGTATTGGAAAGGTTGATGCGATGTGATATTTCTTCTTTTTTAATAATTTTGATGCGTATACTAGAAAAGCAGTTTTTCCAGTTCCTAATGAACCAATAACAATATTTAATGGTGAGTTTTTTAAGAAATTAATAACTTTGTTAATTTGTGTTAAATTACCGATTTTAAAAAGAAAAATTAAAATACAACCTGCTAAAAATAAATAGCTTACAATGTTTTTAAAATAACCGTTGTAAATATATCAAATTGCTCCGCAATGTCATAAAATTAAAAATGAGGTGCGATTTAATTCAATAAAATGATTATTTTTTTCTATTATTCATTTGCAAAATTTCATCTTGCACCTCACTTTATTTTTTTGTTAGCGGACTGCTCCAAGTAATTTTTCAAACATTTTAAAGCAAATAAAGAATATTGCCAAAATAAATGGAAAAATGAAGATTCAGTAGTCAGCAAAGAAGTTACCGACTTGTGGCATATTAACAGCAATAATATCTCACATTTTAGTAAACGCTGTCATAATTGCATTTCATAATTTAGTCATCGCATCACTAGCTGTTATTTTTTCTGCTGTTGCTGGTACATCGGCCAAGAAAGTTCCAATCATATAATCACCTCCTTTCTCTTTAAAACATTCATCATTTATATTCAAAGTTTTTCTTAAATTTGTTAAAACCACGGTTAACCTTAACACTATTGTATTTTTTCCTAATTAATTTTGAATTTCTTTGGGAATGCATCACAACAATGTAACTTCTTGACATTACTTTTGCCTCTATCTAAATACTGATATTGTTTTTCAAAGTAACATTAGAATAAATCACACCATAATCGCTGTTAGGAGTCAAAAAGCAATGTTTGCTATTAAAAGCCAAAGTGGTGTTTCGGTTAAATCAATTTCTTTACCACCAGTAATGTGAGCCGGAATAGTTGTAATTTGAATAAATAAATCTCAGAAAGTTTGTTTAATTTGCTCTCAATTAAATTCTTTTAAATTTACCGTCATTTTTTATTTCCCAAAAATCATTTTTATTGGTAAATACATAATTGAAATTAATGCGAAAAGAAAAGTAATGATAATAATTAATCCGGCAATAAACGCAACTTGTGCAGGCATTTTTTCTATCGGAATAAACAGTTTTAAAAATTCCATAATAATTTCTCAAAACATTATTTTTTATCCGCGTTATTTTCTTTTGAATTAGGAGCTTTAACTCATTCTTCAAAGCGAGCAATAAATACTTTTTCGTCTTTCGTGAAATTACCAGCATTATTTTTAATGGCATTTTTATATTTAATTCGCATTTTTATTTTGGCATAAATTTTATAAGCAAAATATGCCAATAACATTATGCAAATAATAGTAAATATTATTCCAAACGCAATATTCATTTTTAAACTCCTTTAAAATAGTTATAATTTGTATCTTTTTTATTGTTTTCTTTTTCGGCAATGAAAAAACCTAATAATTCTTGTCCCTTAATTAATTTGGTTTCTTTTTCTTTTTGATTAATCGAAATTACTTGATATTTACTATCTTTTATTATTCCAATGCAAATTGAATTTTCATATTTTCCTTTATAAACAAATCGCTTTGGAAACCAAATGCCGATTTGTTCATTAAATCATGGAATTTTTGGTGCTTTAATAAGCATTGCGTTTTGTGTTTCTTTTAAAAGATATTTCTTAGTATTTAAGAAAATGTTTTCAATGTTTTTCATAATAAATTACCTTTCTTATGAATAAACTAAGTTATATTAACTAAGTTGTTAGTTAACTTAGTTTTTTAAACACTTATATATCGCAGATTTAAGTGTTTAACAAGCTTTGTTAGTAAATTTTGTTTTTTTAATTAGATAAAGATTTTAATAATTTTAAACTTAGTATATCCCTATATAGAAATTTCTACACTTTAATGTCCGCATCCTACCCTTGGAACTAATTTAATAGCGTGTATATTTTTAGGAAATCCACCCATTCATTTTTTTATTGCAAAACGAAACAAATTGCTATAGCTAATAGGATGTTATCTATTAACTGGTAAACTTCTTTTGGTTATGGCGACCACCCACAATTTATCGTGCTTTAATACATACCAACATTATTAACTCACTTGTATTTAATTTTCAAAGAACAAATTTTTAACATCTTATAAAATAAAAAGACAATCATTGCTGACTGTCTTAATACTTATTCAAATCTTTTTTCCCACCTAACAAAACTTTATGCGTCCTGGCAAAGCCGATTAAAAACTGAAAGGTATAGTAAAAGGCGGGCACCGTTTTAAAAACTGGAAAAATAGCAGTTGAAAAGTTAACTGTTGCTTTCGCAATAATTGCTAATGGTCGTAAAATGGTAATGATTTGTGAAGCCGTTAGCATTCAGTTAATCATTTTAATACCCGCATTCTGAATGGCACAACCAATATCATTAAATGTGGGTATTCACCGTCCGGAATATTTACAATTTGCCGGGGGAATTAAGTCGTCTCATTCTGAGTTGGTTGAACCGCCCGGAATAAACGCGGTGGAATTTAAGACATTAAAATCATAGATTTTAAAATTGTAGTTAGAGTTGTTTCCTTTGTGATAAAGCGGGAATGTTAAGGTAAAAATATTAATACCGTAGCGAATATCAATGTCGGTGTTAAGATAATTAATACTATTAGCGCTTCTGCCGGTCGGCAAGGTAATGAGTTTATTGTCATAAGATTTAAGAACATTAAAATCAATTTGATAAATGCTATTGTTGTTGTTAATAGCGTTATAATTTCTTTGGTGTGTTTTTTTGTCAAAAGTAAAAAAATAACTTCTTAGTAGTAATTCTGAATTACCAGTAACATTGATTAAATATTTTTTGGGATAAAAGGTAATTAACGAGCGGTAAAAGAAACCAATTTGAATAAAGTGGTCCAGTGGTCCTTCTTATAGTTATCTACGCCTTTAAAACCGATTTCGGTATGAGTTTTTTCATCCATATCAAAAGTAGCATAAAATAAACTAGCGAAGAAATTGCCAAGGATTTCATAGATTTCATCAAAAACATTTTTGTAATCGCTGTTGTTAATACTAGGAATGTTAAGCAAACTTGATATTATTAATATGCAATTAAGCAAAAATCTTGGTAATCACAATAGTTTATTAGAATTGATTACTAATCATAAAACAGTTTTATTTAGTATTAATTCGTTGATGTACCCAAAACTGGCAAGCGGGGTGGAAAAATAATTGTCCAAGACTTAAAAGAATTAACCACGCTAAAACCAATTAATCAAAAAATCAATATTGTTTTAGATGAGTTTAATGGTTTCGCCGGCGAAACCATTATCAACTTGATTAATAAATCGCGGGCATTTAATTATCAGTGTTTTTGTCATTTCAAACAATCAATGACTTAAAAACAAATAACATGAACTTAACTGATACGATTTTTGGTAATGTCAACACTATTATTTGTCATAACATCAAAGACCCCAATACGGCCGAATACATCGCTAGTGTCTTCGCGGCGCCCGAGAAACCGAAAAACTAACTCGCCAAATTGATTTCCAAAATAACACCACCAATATGGGGGTCGGTGCATTCAGTTGATGAGTTTATTGTCCACCCCAATTACCTTAAAACCCTTAAAATTGGTGAATGCTATTTTAAAACCACGCTTTCAAGTGGCAAATTGTTTATTAAAAAAATTCAAATTGATCCCACTTGTTTAGATGTCTTAATTTAATAAATAAACAACTAATAACTTTTTCATTTTTTCTATTTTGACAAAATAAAAACCAGTAATTTTAATTACTGGTTGGAATATTTTTCTTATTTTTACAAGTTGTTAACAAACCAATTATTTGTAATAAATTTAATATTTTTTATTAAATTGGATAAAAATTAAAAGTTGGCTTGCGGTTGCTTTCGCTTGCTCTTGATATTATTGCTTTGCCATTAAAAGTTACACCATTATCTTTGTTAATAGTAATTTCGTTGGGCAATAAACTATATTTTTGTAATATTTACATTGCTTCTGTAATTGATAAGGTGATTGTTTGTTCTTTATTATTATCATCAATTATTTTAGCAGTAATTGTTCCGTTAATTTTTTGTTTTAAATATAAATTAGTTTTAATTGAAAGTAATCTGATTACATATTGGGCTATAAGACGTTGTTTTGGGTCCACAGATAATTCTTGTTCTGGTGAATGCAACAAATCACGATTTAAAATTAATTCTTGTTCTTGTTTATTTATGTTTGACAAATCAAAATCCTTTGATAATGTATTTTTAATTTCAGAAGTTTTTTTATTTCAAATTGTAAAATCGGTTAATATCATTTCATCATCAATATTTAAATTTCATCCATTAGTTATATTTTTGGAGTTATTTATGTTTAATCCTGTGGTAATTTGAAATAAATATTTTGCCTTAGCTTCATAACTACATGATGGTATTTTAATTTTTTGTATATTTGAAGAGATATTAGGAAAATTAACTGGTTCAAAACAAACAGCTTTTTCATCAATTGATTTTAACGAATCTGAAGCACTGGTTACTTCAATCGTAGAAAACATTAAGTTATCAATATTAATATTTTTTATTTCTTTAAAAATTAAATTTTGTTTTTCATCTCGAAACTTAAAAAATATTACTTTTTTAATCAACTTATTTAAATTAATAATTTTATTTTGTTGATTATCAATCGAATAATGTATTTTTATATTATTATCATTATTTAAATTATCTTTTATTTTTACTATCGCTGAATTATTTGTTTTGTTAATAATTTCTAATTGTGATATATCTAAATCAGGATTTAAATAATTTAATTCATTTAATATTGCCTTATCAGAATTATCATTAATTTTTCCTAAATTTGAATTTAAATAATATTCACTATATTCATACACATTATGATCTCATGAACCAAAATATAATTTATTATTGAAAACAATACCAGAAGATCAAACTTTATCATTGGTTCTAATAACAATTTTTTGTTGATTTGTTACTGGATCATACTCATAAACATTATTATCTAATGAACCAAAATATATTTTATTATTGAAAACCACACCAGAAGATCAAACTTTATCATTGGTTCTAATAACAATTTTTTGTTTTCCTGTTGCCGGATCATACTCATACACATTATTATCATCTGAACCAAAATATAATTTATTATTGAAAACCATACCAGAAGATCAAACTTTATCATTGGTTCTAATAACAATTTTTTGTTGATTTGTTACTGGATCATACTCATACACATTATTATCATCTGAAACAAAATATAATTTATTATTTAAAACCACGCCAGAATATCAAATTTGATTATTTGTTCTAATAACAATTTTTTGTTTTCCTGTTGCCGGATCATACTCATAAATATTGCCACCTCTCGAACTAAAATATAATTTATTATTTAAATTAATCTCATTAAAAAAAATTGCACAATTTGTTCTAATAACAATTTTTGTTCTATTTATTCTATTATTTTCGTTATTACTTCGTTTTTGTCTTTTATAATTTATGCTTTCTAAATTAGTTTTTTGTTTTTGATAAGGACTATTGGCAACAATGCCAGAAATTCCGCTTCCGGCTATTGTTATTATTCCTAAAATTTCTAGGAATTTTTTCATATTAATTAAATTCCTTTCGTGAATTTTTATTAATAAAAATTTATTAAAAAATCAACACCTTTCTCAAATTTGTAAAGTTTACTTAATACAAATTAATTATAAACTATCAAATAAAAATTTTTATCACTTTTTCAGGATAGGTTGCGTTTATTTTTCTTAGGTATTTTTTAAAAAAAGAAAAAATAATTATTTATTATAAACTATTTCAATATGAAAATTAATTATATATTTATTATGTATGATTTTTGTTGTAAAAACTTATTTTGATGTTGTTTTTATAAGCGTTTTCCTTGGTTTTTATAACCTTTTATTGAGATTTTGTTTGTTGATATTAAATATTTTGTTTTATTACTTATTTTTTAAATAAAATGATAATTAAATTGTCGTTGCTTTTTATTAAAAATTATTTAAACCTTTTCCTACCTAACAAAACTTTATGCGTCCATATAACACCAAATAAAAAAATTCTACTTTTTTAAGTCATTGAAAATGAAAAACCAACTAAATTAAATTTTATTAAAATTAATACCAAGAAAGGTGATTTTTTATGTTAGAAATTAATAATAATGTAAAAACCTTAGAAAACAAGCATTGATTAAACTTATTTAAAACTCACAAAAATATGTACACCAATAAATGTGAACAATTGGCTAATGAATATGAAAAATTAGATGAATACTTATATAAAAATATCATTATCGGTTAAAATAAGGTTATAAAGTAGTTGATTTTGCTTTAAGAACAATTATTACAATTTTTGGTGAAGTTATTTTTAAACGACGCCGATATAAATATTGAAATCAAAAATCAGGTAAATTTGAATATGTATGTTTGTTAGATAAAGAGAAATTGGCCTATTACCTAAACAACGCATTTATTTTGATGTCCAATTTAAAGTTTTAAGTCCTCTGGGTGATGGTAAACGCGATCGCGATGTTTTAGATATTCTAAATCATTATTATATTTCAAAAGCTAGTATTTCAAGTATTTTAAATAAATATGATATTGCCGAATATTTCCCCAACTAGTAGAAAAAGAAACTAAAACTAGAATTGATGTCAAAAATAAGAATTTATATATTCAACTAGATGAGACATTTTTAGCGATATTAGATCAGAAAGTTAAACAAGAGCAAAGAATTCGTTTAGTTACTTCTCATACCGGACATAAAGAAAAAAAATACAAAAATTTTCGTAGAAAATTAGAAAACAAACGAGATCATTTTCTAATGTTAAAAGTTGGTAAGCGAATAGATACGATGGATATCGTGATTTATTAATTAGAGAATTACAAAAACATTATGTAAATATTAATTATGACAAAATAATTGTTTGTGGCGATGGTGATACTTGAATTAGAGAAATTGCCAATATTTTTGGTAATGTTAAATATATTTTAGATGGTTATCACACTATTAAAAAATTAAAACAAACGGCATTTAATATTATTTTTGAAAATCGCAAAGTAACACTAAATAGTTGAATTAAATTATATAAAAATGGAAATCATCAAGAATTAATCAAAATTATTCGTAATGTTGTTAAAAATGAATTAAATAAAGATATTAAAAAAAATTTAAGAAAGGCGAGTAATTATTTCAGTAATAATAAGCAGGAGATTCATCATCAAAATTTAGAATGAAATATCGGTTGTAGCATGTATCATTGAAAGTGATGTATCGCATTTAGTAAAACAACAATTAGGATATGGAGTAAAAATATATCATCATAAGAATCTGAATAAACTATTACATTTAAGAATGGCAAATTTAAACAAATTAAATGTATTACATTACATTAATGAAAGTATTAATTCAGAAATAGAAATCAGAAAAGAAATATATAAAAATTCATTATGAAATAAATATAATAATAAAAATGATGATGATAGTTGAATTAATAAAGGTAATATTGTAAATTCACAAATAAACATAATACATTTAAGTTAAGTAAAAATATAAATTAATATATATTAGTGAAAATTTAAAATTTTTTATTGTGTAAAAATTCAATAATATGATAAAGTCATGGGACTGCACAATTAACTGTGTCTCTAAGTAATTAACTTAAATTCACTCTGCTCTGTCCTCAAATTTTATCATTAAATGTGAAATTGCACTACCCCAATTTTGAATTGGCATTGTTCATTTCTTAACCATATTTTGAAATGCTAAATAAAATATTTTAAAAACTGATGCGTTATTAGGAAAAATCTTTTTATTTTTAATTACTTTTCTTGGTTGACTATTAACAGACTCTATTGTATTAGTTGTATAAATAATTCTTCTAAATTCTTGAGGATATTCAAGAAAAATTATTAAATTATCTCAGTTATTTTTTCATGATTTAGTAATTTGGGGGTATTTTTTATCTCACTTTTCAGCAAAATTGTCTAAAGCAAGTAAGGCTGTATCTTCATTAATTGCTGTATAAATTGATTTTAAATCATTAGCTACCAGTTTGCGATCTTTGTGAGGAACAAATTTTAAACTATTACGAATTTGATGAACAATGCATAATTGGTGCTGTGTTTTTGGAAAAACAGCTTCTATTGCATCAGACATTTCTGTTAAATTATCACTACAAGCAACAAGAATATCTTGTAATCCGCGATTTTTCATTTCCGTAAGATTATTATTCAGTCAAAATTTGGCTCCCTCATTCTCGCTAATTCACATTCCTAAAATATCTTTTAAGCCATTTATATTAATTCCTAAGGCAAGATATACTGCTTTGTTTATTATTCGTTTATCTTGTTTTACTTTAACAACACAACAATACAATCAAAATAAACAATCGGATAAATCTTCTCTAAAGGTTTAGTTTGTCACATTTTAACTTCTTCAATAACATCATCAGTTATTTGACTAATTAAACTTTCTGAAATTTCTGCTCCGTGATAGAATTCTTGCAATTGTGCTTTGATATCAGAAATTGTCATTCCTCTTGCATATAAAGAAATTACTTTTTGATCAAAGTTATTAAATTTTCTTTGTCTTTTTGAAATAATTACTGGTTTAAAAGTACTATTTCGATCTCGTGGTACATCAATTACGATTGAACCATTTTTAAGTAATAATGGTTTTTTGTGTGTTGCCATTTCTTTTATTATGATTCTCATCAGTTTCAAGATGATCTTTAATTTCCATATTTAACATTCGTTCAGTTAATTTTTTGGTAAATTCCTGAAAAATAGTATTGCCTTTAAATAAATCTTGTGGATTATCAATATTTTCTAAAAAATAATCAACAACTTTATCAATTGTATCAGGGGGTTTTTAGAAGTAAAATTTGAAGACAAAGTGAATTTAAGTTAATTACTTAGAGACACAGTTAAATTGTGCAGTCCCTTTTTTAAAAAATTAAAATAAAAAATTATTTTAATGTTTTTTTATAAGTATTTTGCTTAGTTTTTATAACCTTTTATTGAGATTTTGTTTGTTGATATTAAATATTTTGTTTTATTACTTATTTTTTAAATAAAATGATAATTAAATTGTTGTTGATTGTCATTAAAAATTATTTAAACCTTTTCCTTCCTATCTAACAAAACTTTATGCGTCCTAAACAACATCCCTTTATTACCAACATATTTTTAGACTAAATTTCTTAACTTATTACAAAATAAAATTATTAAAAATAACAACACCAATAAATTATTATAAAAATAAAAAAATTCAACTTTATTATAAAATTAGACTATTTATATCACTTAATGGTGACCCGTACGGGATTTGAACCCGTGAATGCACGCATGAAAGGCGTGTGTGTTAACCGCTTCACCAACGGGCCCTAAAATAATGGCGCCTAGTGTAGGGTTTGAACCTACGACCTACCGGTTAACAGCCGGTTGCTCTACCAACTGAGCTAACTAGGCAATTGTTTAATTCAATCATCTTAAATAATTGTATTTACTTTTAATTTTTTTTTGCAACCAAAGCATTGGTTGCGTTTAGTTTTCTTAGGTATTGTTTTGAAGAAGTAAAACAATCAGCTAACTATATTATTTAATTACTAAACTAACCATACCTTTCTTGTTATTGTCATCTTTATCCATCATGATTTTATCATATTATTGAATTTTCACACAATAAAAAATTTTAAATTTTCACTAATATATATTAATTTATATTTTTACTTAACTTAAATGTATTATATTTATTTGTGAATTTACAATATTACCTTTATTAATTCAACTATCATCATTTTTATTATTGTATTTATTTCATAATGAATTTTTATATATTTCTGGATTGGCAACCCTGGTATGACAACCCTTTTTAGGACACTTTTTTGTAGACTGCCATTTCCTAAATTCAACGGGTGTTAAATAATTTAAGCTGCCGTGAATTCGAATATTGTTGTATCAATTAACAAAATCAAATAGTTCGCATTTTAATTGTGTTAAATTACCGATTTTAAAAAGAAAAATTAAAATACAACCTGCTAAAAATAAATAGCTTACAATGTTTTTAAAATAACCGTTGTAAATATATCAAATTGCTCCGCAATGTCATAAAATTAAAAATGAGGTGCGATTTAATTCAATAAAATGATTATTTTTTTCTATTATTCATTTGCAAAATTTCATCTTGCACCTCACTTTTTTTGTTAGCGGACTGCGCCAAGTAATTTTTCAAACATTTTAAAGCAAATAAAGAATATTGCCAAAATAAATGAAAAAATGAAGATTCAGTAATCAGCAAAAAAGTTACCGACTTGTGGCATATTAACAGCAATAATTTCTCACATTTTAGTAAACGCCGTTATAATTGCATTTCATAATTTAGGCACCGCATCACTAGCTGTTATTTTTTCTACTGTTGCTGGTGGGCGGCATTGGCCAAGAAAGTTCCAATCATATAATCGCCCCCTTTCTCTTTAAAGCATTCATCATTTATATTCAAAGTTTTTCTTAAATTTGTTAAAACCACGATTAACCTTAACACGATTATATTTTTTCCTAATTAATTTTGAATTTCTTTGAGAATGCATCACAATGTAACTTCTTGACATTAATTTTTTCCCTATCTCTAAATATTGATATGGTTTTTCAAAGTGGCATTAAAATAAATCACACCATAATCGCTGTTAAGAATCAAAAAACAATGTTTGCTATTAAAAGTCAAAGTGGTGCTTCGGTTAATTTAATTTCTTTACCACCAGTAATGAGTAATGTGAGCCGGAATAGTTGTAATTTGAATAAATAAATCTCAGAAAGTTTGTTTAATTTGTTCTCAATTAAATTCTTTTAAATTTACTTTCATTTTTTATCGCCCAAAAATCATTTTTATCGGTAAATACATAATTGAAATTAAGGCGAAAAGAAAAGTAATGATAATAATTAATCCGGCAATAAACGCAACTTGTGCAGGCATTTTTTCTATCGGAACAAACAGTTTTAAGAATTCCATGATAATTTTTCAAAACATTATTTTTTATCCGCGTTATTTTCTTTTGAATTAGGAGCTTTAACTCATTCCTCAAAGCGAGCAATAAATACTTTTTCGTCTTTTATGAAATTACCAGTATTATTTTTAATGGCATTTTTATATTTAATTCGCATTTTTATTTTGGCATAAATTTTATAAGCAAAATATGCCAATAGCATTATGCAAATGATAATAAATATTGTTCCAATCACAATATTCATTTTTAAACTCCTTTAAAATAGTTATAATTTATATCTTTTTTGTTGTTTTCTTTTTCAGCAATGAAAAAACCTAATAATTCTTGTCCCTTAATTAATTTGGTTTCTTTTTCTTTTTGATTAATTGAAATTACTTGATATTTATTATCTTTTATTATTCCGATACAAATAGAATTTTCATATTTTTCTTTATAAATAAATCGCTTTGGAAACAAAATACCGATTTGTTTATTAAATCATGGTATTTTTGGCGCTTTAATAAATATTGCGTTTTGTGTTTCTTTTAAAACATATTTCTTAGTATTTAAGAAAACATTTTCAATGTTTTTCATAATAAAGTTCCTTTCATCATTAACTAAGTTAATTAACTTAGTTTTTAAACACTTAAATATCGCAGATTTAAGTGTTTAAAAAGCTTTGCTAGTAAATTTTGCTTTTTAATTAGATAAAGATTTTAATAATTTTAAACATAGTATACCCGCACACCCCCCCCTTATATAGAAATTTCTACATTTTAACATTCGCCCCCCCCTTCCCCCTTGGAACTAATTTAATAGCGTGTATATTTTTAGGAAATCCGCCCCATTCATTTTTTTATTGCAAAACGAAACAAATTGCTATAGCTAATAGGATGTTATCTATTAACCGGTAAACTTTTCTTTTGGTTATGGCAACCACCCACAATTTATCGTGCTTTAATACATACCAACATTATTAATTCGCTTGTATTTAATTTTTAAAGAACAAATTTTTAACACCTTATAAAATAAAAAGACAATCATTGCTGAATGCCTTAATACTTATTCAAATCTTTTCCCGCCCAACAAAACTTTATGCGTCCATAAGCATTAAGTCCATTACTGAATTAGAATCACCAAATAAAATAATTTCACTTTTCTGACAAGCAAAAAGATTAATAATAGTAATGAATGAGAACAAATTTTTTTCTAATCTAAGAAAACATTTTTTTATCACAATGACCAAATACCCCATTTACAACCTTAATTATCATAATAAATAACAAGGTAATAATAACAAAAAAAGCACGATTACAATAATTCTTAAAAAATTACTGTTTAAAAGTTAGAAGAATCTTTTTTAATTTTATTTAAAATATCTTCTATTTTTCTACTTTCACTTAATGATTGATCATAAACAAAAATTAATTGCGGAACTTTATAAATCGTTAATTGTTGACCTAATTTTTTTCGGATCAATCACAAATTTTGTTTTATCGCTAACTCAATAATCTGCTTTTGTTCTTGAAAAACCAAAGAATCATAATATACTTTAGCAATTGTGCAATCATTATTTAATTTTACTTCCATAATTATCAATTTTTGTAAAACCTCATCCTTAACTTTTTTTTGCAAAATATTTGTTAGCAAGAGTTGAATTGTAGTTTGGAGTCGTTGAAATTTAATATTTGCCATTACTTAATTTCCTTCAATAAGTAAGATTCAATAACATCATTTTCTTTTATATCATTAAAATTTTTAATAGTTAACCCGCATTCTGTTCCTTGTCGTGATTCTTTAATATCTTCTTTTTGATGTTTTAAAGATGATAAACCACCATCATAAATAACAATACCATCTCGTAAAACCTTTACTTTACTTTGACGACTAATAACACCTTCAATAACCATACAACCAGCAATGACCCCAACCTTAGAATAATGAAATAATTGTCGCACAGCAGCTTGTCCTAAAACAATCTCTTCAAACTTCGGATTTAATAAACCTTTTGCTGCTTGTTGCAATTCTTCAATTACTTTATAAATAACATTATGAAGATGAATCTCAATGCCTTCATCTAATGCCAATTTTCGAACAACAGAGTTAGGTCTCACATTAAAACCATAAACTAACGCTTTTGAAGCAACAGCCAAGGTAATATCTGATTCACTAATTGTTCCAACTGAAGAACGAATAATTCTAATACTAATGTCATCAATTTTAATTTTACTTAATGACTGTTTTAAAGCTTCTAAACTTCCCTGAGTATCAGTCTTTAAAATAGTATCAATATGTTTTAAATTACCAGTCGCAATTTCATCAGATAAATTTTCTAAATTTAAAGTTTTAGTTTTCCTCCGCTCATTAATTTCATCTTGAATTTTTCTTGATAATGCTACTTCACGAGCCAACTTATCATCACCAAACACCATAAACGGATCACCAGCCTTAGGAACAAAACCTAAACCATGAATTTCAATTGGCATTGAAGGTGTTGCTTCCTTAATAATAACATTACGATCATTTTTCATATCGCGAACTCGACCAAAAGCCCCCCCCGCTACTAAAGCATCTCTAATTTTTAAAGTTCCATTTTGAACTAACAATGTACAAACCGGACCAACATTACGATCTAAGTGTGCCTCAATAACTGTTCCACTAGCGAAACGACTTGGATTAGCTTTTAAACTTTGCATTTCCGCTAATAATAAAATTACATCTAATAACTCATTAATTCCTGCACCAGTTAAAGCGCTACCTTTAACAAAAATTGTATTACCATTTCACTCTTCAGAAATTAAATCTAAAGCTGCTAAATCTTTCATAATTAATTTCACATTAGCAGAAGACAAATCCATCTTATTAACAAACACAATAATTGGCACATTAGCAGCTTTAGCATGATCAATTGCTTCTTTAGTTTGTGGCATAACACCATCATTACTAGCAACAACCAATACAACAATATCAGTAATTTTAGCACCCCGAGCACGCATTTGCGTAAATGCTTCATGTCCTGGCGTATCCAAAAAAGTAATAATTTTATTATCCTTTGTTTTAATTTGATATGCACCAATATGCTGTGTTATACCACCAAATTCTTTCTCAGTAATTTTAGATTTTCTAATATTATCTAACAAAGTTGTTTTACCATGATCAACATGTCCCATAATAGTAACAACCGGTGGTCGTTCTTTTAATTCATTAACGTCATCAATAATATCTAAATTTTCTAATAAATTTTGATGGGTAATAACAGTTTCCCTTTTAAAATCTAAATCAAATTCTAAACATAACTCACCAATTAATTCTTCATTTAAAAAATGATTTTGTGTTAACATTTGTCCTTTATTAAAAAAATATTTAATAATTTGCGCAACAGGAATATTTGTTTTTTTAGAAAATTCAATAATTGATAATGGTTCACTAAAAATAAAAATCCCATTATCAAGATGTGAATCACTTCCTGTTTTTAATTGATTTTTAATAACTGTTGTTTGTTTTTTTCTTTGATTACTTTTTTTCATACAATCACCACCCCTAAATTAATTGTTATTATCCTGTTCTTTTACAATTTTTACTAATAATAAATAAATCTCATCAGTAATTTGTGTTTTAAAAATTTTTTTTAATAATTGTTTTTTTTGCATTTTTTCAATAATAACAACTTCTCGCTTAACATAAGCGCCTTTACCAGCAAGACGATAATTTAAATCAATAAAAACTTGTCCTTGTTTTGTTTTAACAATTCTTATTAAATCACTTCGTAAAACAACAGCTTTTGTAACTATGCATTGCCGATATACTAATTTTTGTTTTGTCACAAATAATTTTTTCCTTTATTTAATTTTTATCTAATTCATCGCTATCTAATTCAGCATTATTATTATCAATATTATCTTGCGTTAATCGTTTTTCTTCATTAACAATATTATCTACTTCTTCAATACTTATTTTTAAGTTTACAGGCAATTTATCTTTCTTTCTTTTAAATTGATGTTTATTTTTTAAATCTTGTATTTGTTGTTCCGATAAATTACCATTTCATTTAAAAGCAATATTTTGATTTAAAGCATCACTGAAAGAAATAATACTAATTTTTCATTTTGTTAATTTTGCTGTTAATTTTGCTGTTATTCCTTTTTTACCAATAGCTACTGAATAATGCTCATCAGCAACAATAATATTAGCTTCATTAGTTTGTTCATCTAAACTAATAGAAATCGCTTTAGCTGGCGATAAAGCATTAATAATAAATGTTTTTGTTTCTCTATCTCACTTAATAAGATCAATTTTTTCACCATTCAATTCACTAATAATGCTTTGAATTCTTTGTCCCTTATTACCGACACAAGCGCCAATCGGATCAATAGTTGAGTCATTACAAAATACTGCAACTTTTGATCTTTGTCCTGCAATTCTTGCAATGGCTTTAATTTCAATTATTCCTTCATAAATTTCAGGAACTTCAATTTCTAGCAATCTTGTTAAAAATCCTGGATGAGTTCTTGAAGCTAAAATTTGTCCAAAATTTTTAGTTTTATTAACATCTTCAACATAAAACTTTACTTTATCGCCTAAATAAAATTTCTCTGTGGGAATAATATTTTTTTTAGGCAAAATTACAAAAGTACGATCAACAATTTTTAATAAATAATAGTTTTCTTCAATATTATCAATTGTTCCAATTAAAATATCATTTTTTTTAGAAATATATTTTTCATAGACAACTTCTTTTTCTGCCTCTCTTAAATGTTGTTTTAGAATTTGTGCTACTTGTAACGCCGCCAAACGAGAAAATTCATCAGTATCTACAGGTTCATAATATATATCACCAATTTTTAAATTTTTCTCTAAATTTTTAATATCATCTAATAAAATTTCAGCAAACTCATCTTCAACCTTACTAACAATCGTTAATAAACGATAAACTTTAATTTGACCAGTTTGTTCATCAAAATCTACTTTTAATAAGGCTTGTGGATCTAAATATTTTTCATAAGCTTTTATTATTCCTTCTTTAATAGCCTCAATAATTAAACTGCGATCAATTTTCTTTTCTTCTGCCAAAAGATCAATTGCTTTTAAAATTTCTATTCCGTCAATCATCTTTTTCTGCTCCTTCCAACATTATTATTGTCAACATTTTAATTATGACTTTTAAATTAGATGAAGGTGAGTGTTTCCCTCACCTTCATCTGCTCTAATTGCTTGTTAATTATATAATGTTTTGACCACTAATACAATAACTAAACTAATCATGGTCGCGTTTAGTTTTGTTAGGCGGGAAAATGTTTGAATAAGTATTAAGACAGTCAGCAATGATTGTCTTTTTATTTTATAAGGTGTTAAAAATTTGTTCTTTGAAAATTAAATACAAGTGAATTAATAATGTTGGTATGTATTAAAGCACGATAAATTGTGGGTGGTCGCCATAACCAAAAGAAGTTTACCAGTTAATAGATAACGCCCTATTAGCTATAGCAATTTGTTTCATTTTGCAATAAAAAAATGAATAGATGGGTTTCCTAAAAATATACACGCTATTAAATTAGTTCCAAAGGTAGGGCGCGAATATTAAAGTGTAAAAATTTCTATATGGGGGTATGTTAAGTTTAAAATTATTAAAATCTTTATCTAATTAAAAAACAAAATTTACTAACAAAGTTTTTTAAACACTTAAATCTGCGATATATAAGTGTTTAAAAAACTAAGTTAACTAACTTAGTTAATATAACTTAGTTTATCTATAAGAAAGGAAATTTATTATGAAAAACATTGAAAACATTTCCTTAAATACTAAAAAATGGATTGGCAACCCTTTTTAGGACAATTTTTATATAGACATTTGTTTTCTAAAAGTAACTGGAGATAAATAATTTAAACTGCCATGTATTCTAAGATTATTGTATCAATTAATGTAATCAAATAATTCAAGTTCTAATTGTGCAAGATCATTGAATTTTCTACCATTAATAAATTCTGTTTTAAAAACTTTATAAGTTGTTTCAGCAACTGTATTATCATATGGACAACCCTTCGCACTCAATGATCTTTGAATTTTAAATGTAGATAATAATTGATCAATTATATTATTTTTAAACTCATTACCTCAGTCGGTATGAAATATTTCAATTTTTGATAATGGTCTAGTAATTCGCATAATAGCTTGATAAACCAACTCCGTATTTTTATTTGGTCCGGAACTATAACCAACAATCTCGCGATTATACAAATCAATTAGGAGACACACATAAAATCATTTAAAACCCACTTTATATAAGTTAAGTCACTAACGATAATTTCATTTATTTTTCTATTATTAAAGTCTCGGTTTACAATGTTATTTACTGGATCATTATTTACTTGAATATTTTTGCATTTAAGTCTTGTTTTTGTGTACTTTGATATCAAATTATTGTTTTTCATAATGTTTCTAATTTTGCGTCTAGATAGGTTAATACTTTTATGAGCTATAATACTACTTTGATTTTTCGAGCTCCATAGACTTGGCGGCTTTCGTTAAATGCACTGATAATTTCTTGATTATAATTATTCACTATTTTCCTTGTGTATTTATTAATTTGATAATAGTAATCGGATTTTGAAATATTTAATAATTTACACATTTTTCTTATTGAATATTTTTTCTTATTGCTATTAATTATTGTTATTTTTTGGCCATCATCAGTGCGGCTTGCTTTAAAATGTCATTTTCCATTTTTAAGTCTTTAAGTTCTTTTCGTAAAGTTATTATTTCATTTTCTTCTAGTGTGCGATTGTCTTTTGCTTTAAATGAACCAGAATTATTATAATTTTTAACTCAACTATAAATAGTTGGTTTTGGTAAATTATATTCTTTCCCTAAATTAATAACACTTTTGCCATTTTTGTATAGCATGACAATTTGTTTTTTAAATTCTTCAGAGTATGAGGTTTTATTTCCCATTTTTATATTCCTTCTTTCTTAATAATTTCGAAGTCTATATAATTATGATCCAACTTATTGTAGCCTATCCATAATTTGCATATTGAAATAATTTATAGTAAATGATTATTTTTTCTTTTTTTTAAAAAAATACCTAAGAAGACTAAACGCGACCTTGTTTCGATCTCTTGGTACATTAATTACGATTGAACTATTTTTAGTAATAATGGTTTTTTGTGTTCTGCAATTTCTTTTACTATGATTCTCATCTGTTTCAAGATGATCTTTAATTTCTGCATTTAACATTCTTTCAGTTAATTTTCTGGTAAATTCCTGAAAAATAGTATTGTCTTTAAATAAATCTTGTGGATTATCAATATTTTCTAAAAAATAATCCACAACTTTATCAATTGCATCAGGTTCTTTTTTTATTTTTTTGTCATTTTCTGTTCTCCTTCGTTTAAGTATAATTCAGAATGAATTATCGAGACACAGAATTTTTGACAGGCTCTTAAATTTAAATACTACTTTTCAATTTTTAGATTAAAATCACTTACTTTATCTAATCTGTAATTTATTGTATTGTCATCGTTGTCAATTTCAATTAGATTTGTGCCTTGTACTTTGATTGTTATTTTTTTATTAATTATTCATGATTCACTATCACTATCTTCGTCTATTTTTTGTCCGTATTTATTTATTAGTTGTTTAATTTCATTTTGTTTAATTTGATTATATGGAAATGTGAAAATAAGTTTATTTAAATTTTTTAATTCTGGTAATTTTTCATTTATATTAATATTATTTTTAATATCTATTTTAACTTCTATAATGTTGTTTGTTCGTTTCGAAATTAAAAAACTAACTTTTTCTAAGTCTTTGATTTCAAAATTGTTATCTTTATTGTTATCTTTATTATTTTGTTCTACTGATTTATTTTCTTTTTTAGAGCATCCAACTATTGGTAATGTTGTTATTCCTAAAAGAGCTGTTATATTTAAAAATTTCATAAAATTAACTCCTTTATTTTATTTTTTCAATATATATATATATATATTATACAAAAATTTGTAAAATCATTAGAAAAATGGCAAAACTGATTAAAAATTGAAATGTATAATAAAAAGCTGGTACTGTTTTAAAAACCGGGAAAGTAGCAGTTGAAAAGTTAATTTTTGCTTTTGCAATGATTGCTAATGGTTGTAAAATGGTAATGATTTATGAAGCCGTCAGCATTCAGTTTAACATTTTGATACTAGCATTTTGAATCGCGCAGCTAACATCGTTAAATGTGGGTATTCATCGTCCAGAATATTTGCAATTTGCCGGTGGAATTAAATCGTCTCATTCACTATTATTTGAACTCATCAGGGGTAAATGCTGTAGAATTTAAAACATTAAAGTTGTAGATTTTAAAATTGTAGTCAGGGGTATTATCTTTGTTATAAAATGGAAAAGTTAATGAAAAATATTAATATCGTAGCGAATATCAATATCGATGTTAAGATAATTTTAATACTGTTAGCGGTTTTGATGGTTGGTAAGGCAATGAGTTTATTATCTTAAGATTTAAGGACATTAAATTCAATTTGATAGATAATGTTACTATTTTTAATAGCATTATAATTTTCTTGGTGCATTTTTTTGTCAAAAGTAAAGAAATAACTTCTTAGTAGTAATTCCGAATTACCAGTAACATTGATTAAATATTTTTTGGGATAGAAGGTAATTAACGAGCGATAAAAGAAACCGATTTGAATAAAGTAATCTTTCTTATAGTTTTCTATGCCCTTAAAATCAATTTCAGTATAAGTTTTTTCGTCCATATCAAAAATAGCATAAAATAAACTAGCAAAGAAATTGCCGAGAATTTCATAGATTTCGCTAAAAATATTTTTATAATTGTTAATGTTAATATTAGAATTAGGGATGTTGTTTTTAAAATAAAGGTAAATATCTTTCCTCAATTCAGGGTCGTGTCTTAAAAAACTAAATCCAACATTGAGGTAATTTAAAATACCAAAAAGATACTTAATTAAGTAAGAATCATTATTCTTTTCGGCTCCGTATTTTCAGATTTCATTTTCAACCTGTAATAATTGTAAATAATTGTTTCCGGCAATTAGAATTTTGTTAAATGCCTTGATTTTTAAGATATTTTTATTTATTTTTTCTTCACTAGTAAAATTTTTATGATAAAAACAGCTTTCGTTTTTAAAACCGCGATTTTTAATGGTAAATTCTTTATAATAATTTTTTTCTAAGGTGTCAATGAAATTAAATACTGGTTTTCAATAACATTGTTATATTTATGATTACCGTCAAAGTTAATAGTTGCTGTTGGTAATTCAATATTGGTACTATTTTTTTTCAATTTCTATATTAAAATCATTTACTTTATCTAATCTGTAATTTATTGTATTGTCATTATTGTCAATTTCAATTAGATTTGTGCCTTGTGTTTTGATTGTTATTTTTTTATTAATTATTCATTATTCACTATCACTATCTTCGTTTATTTTTTGTCCGTATTTAGTTATTAGTTGTTTAATTTCATTTTGTTTAATTTGATTATATGGAAATGTGAAAGTAAGTTTGGATAAGTTACAATAAGTTGGACCATATTTATGTGGACTTTCAAAATAAGATAAAATTATTAAGAAAATAGGAATATAAAAATGGTTCAACTTATTGTAACTTATCCAGTTTAAAAAAGAGAAAAAAATTATTAAGAAAAATAATCAAGATTTGAAAAAAGCAAAAAAAGCTTCTCAAAAATGCTAAACTAAAATCTCAGAAAAGAATTAAAATAAAGAAAAAATAAAAAACTTTATCTTTTATTGATAAAGTTTTTTATTGGAAATTGCTATTTTCTAGTGACAACATATCCAAAAATAGATATATTATAATCAGAGAGGAAAACAATTAAGAAAGAAATTATTTAAATGCTTAAACCAATTATTATCGGTAATTGAAAAATGTATAAAAATATTAATGAAACAAAAGATTTTATTTTGCAAGTTGAACAGAAAATGATAAACCATAATATTGATGCCGGAATTGCTGTTAGTTTTCCTTTATCGGAAACATCTATTATTCGTGAGGCTAGTAAATTAATTATTAGTGCTCAAAATTGTCATTTTGAAAATGCTGGTGCATTTACAGGAGAATTTTCACCATTATTATTAAAAACTATGGATTTTTCCTGTGTTGTATTAGGGCATTCTGAAGGAAAAAGTCTTTTTAATGAAATTGATAGGATTGTCAATAAAAAAGTTTTAAAGGTTTTAGAAAATAATTTTTAAATTATTATTTGTTGTGTTGAAACGGAAGAAGAATATATTAATAAGCAAACAGAAGTAATTGTTGCTCAATAATTAAAGATAGAATTAGAAAATGTTAATGAGAAACAGTTAGAATAAATTGTTATTGCTTATGAACCGGTTTGAGCTATTGGAACTGGGAAAACAGTAATAGTAGAAGTATAGCACAACGAGTTTGTCGGTTTATTCGTAAAAATATAATGGAAATGTATAATGTCGCACACAATAAGTACTAAGGCGAGAAGAGAATTCAATATGGTGATTCTGTTAAATCAAATAACATTAAAGCACTTTTAGAACAATCATCAGATATTGATGGAGCATTAATTGGTGGTGCATCATTCATTGCAAGTTGATTAATTTCTAAGGAGTGTAAATAGTATGAATATTAAAGTAATTGCAATTGATATTGATGGCACTTTATTAAAACTGATAAAGGAAAAATATTAGATGATAATAGATACTAGGGATACTATTATTCAAGCACAAAAGAAAGAAGAAAGGTATTAAAGTTATTTTAGCAGCGGGGCGGCCCCCCTGGTGCAGCATTTTTGTATGCTCAGCAATTAAAGTTAGATGAGTATGCACAACATATTATTTGTTTTAATGATTGTGTTATTTATGATTTAAAAACTAAAAAGAATATTTGAAATGCTCATTTAAATGAAGAAGATAAAAAATATATTTATGAAATTATTAAAAAATATGATTTGAATTTTTGAGGTTATGGTTTAAAAAATTATTCCTATACAAGAAAAAATCAGTTGATATTATGCGGGAAACAAAAATAAATCCTAAATATAAGTTAAAGATTTTAAGTGATCAGCAATCATTGCCGGCTTGCTATACATTAACTATTAGTTTAGATGAATTAGAGGATAAGATTTGTGAAAATTTTAAAATTGAAATTGAGCTAATGAACGAATTAGAATAACATCATCGCTGTTAGAAAAATATTAATATTTAGAAATTATGCTAGCAAATTTTGATAAATCTAAAGCTTTAAAGTTTCTTGTGAATAAATGACATCTTAAACTAAAAAATTGTATGACAATTGGTGATTCTTTAAATGATTATGAAATGTTACAAAAAGTTGGTTTAGGAATAATGATGAAAAATGGTCATTCAGATTTAATAAAAGTATCAACAGATATGTGTGATAATAATAATGAAAATGATGTTGGTAAAGCGATACTTAAATATATTTTAAAATAATATTGATGAAAATAAGATAGGGAAAGAGAATGATGAGAACTAAAAATCCAATATTATTAGCAATTTTAGATGGCTTTGGCATTGCTACTGAACGAGAATCTAATGCTGTTATGAAAGCCAATATGGAACATTTTAAATATTTACAAAGTACTTACCCGTCGTTAGAAATTCACGCTTCGGGAAAGTGAGTTGGTTTACCAGACGGGCAAATGGGAAACTCGGAAGTGGGACATTTACATATTGGTGCTGGGAGAATTTTATATCAATCATTATCATTAATTAATAATGCTATTAGTGATAAATCTTTTTATAAAAATCCAGCACTGTTGGCTGCCATTTATCAAGCTAAAAATAATAATTCTCGATTGCATATTATTGGTTTATTATCTGATGGTGGTGTGCATTCGCATATTAATCATTTATTAGCAATTTTGACAATGGCAAAAGAACAGCAGTTTAAAGATGTTTATGTGCATGCGATTTTAGATGGTCGTGATACTAAACAGGATGTTGCTAAAGAGTACTTAACAAAGTTAATGTCTGTAATGAATGAATTACAAGTTGGATATTTATCTAGTATTTCGGGAAGATATTATGCAATGGATCGTGACCAACGATGAGAGCGAATAAAGTTAGCATATGATGTCATTATGCAACGGAGTGGAGTTAGTTTTACTAATCCTTTAACATATATTGATGATGAATATGATTGTTCTCGTAATGATGAATTTATTATTCCGGCATATAATGAACAAGTTGTTGATGGTTATATTAAAGATAAAGATAGTGTAATTTTTACTAATTTCCGTCCTGACCGTGCTATTCAATTAGCCGCGGCAGTAACTAATCGTGAATATGTGTGAAATTCAGAAGTAGTTCGTAATAATTTATTTTTTGTAACAATGACAGAATATAGTGTTGATGTTAAAGTTAATCAAATTGCTTTTCGAAGTCAAAATGTAAATAATGGTCTTGGTGAATGAATTAGTAAGCAAGGATTAGAACAATTACGAATTGCCGAAACTGAAAAATATGCTCACGTTACTTATTTTTTTGATGGTGGCAGAGATATTATGTTTTCTGGTGAAGATCGCATATTAGTTCCTTCACCACGAGTTGATACTTATGATTTAAAACCAGAAATGGCCGCCAACGAGGTTACTAAGCAATTAATTAGTAAACTTAAAATGCAAAAATATGATTTGATTGTTCTTAATTTTGCTAATCCTGATATGGTAGGACATACTGGTAATTTATTAGCTACTATTGAAGCATTACAAGTAGTTGATAAATGTTTAAAAGAAATATATGAACCATTAAAGTCTTTAGAGGGGATTATGGTATTAACAGCTGATCATGGTAATGCTGAAATTATGATTGATGGGACTGGTGATATTAATAAGAAACATACTTCACAGTTAGTACCATTAGTTATTACTAAATCTGATTTAGAATTGGTAACAAATACTGATATTAGTTTAGCAAATATTGCTCCAACAATTTGTGATTTATTAGGAATTAGTATTTCTGGTGAAATGACAAGTAAATCAATTATTAAAAAATAACTTTACTTTGAAGGAAGGTAAATATATTCCAGAAGATAAAAAAGTTGAAATTTTAAAGGCTTTTTTTATTAGACTTGGTATGACGCATAAAGTTTTGTTAGGTAGGTAAAGATTTAAATAATTTTGAAAGAAAAACAATCATGATTTAATTATCATTTTATTTAAAAAATAAGTAATAAAACAAAATATTTAATATCAACAAACATAATCTCAATAAAAGGTTATAAAAAATAAGCAAAATACTTATAAAAAAACATTAAAATAATTTTTTACAACAAAAATCATACATAAGAAATATATACTTAATTTGCATATTGAAATAATTTATAGTAAATGATTATTTTTTATTTTTTAAAAAATATCTAAGAAAAATAAACGTGATCTTAAACCACTTGTTCTTGTCATAATTCTGTGGTATATTACATTAAATGTATTGTAATATCACAGATGTTTTGCACAATCAAGAAAAATCTTAAAAAAAGAAAAATTAATTTATTAATTCTCGTAATTTTTGAAATGGCGATTTATTTTGTGATGCTGAATGACAGCTTTGAAAGTTGTAATAGTAATAATATTGATTTAAGAAATGTTGTAGTTCGTTTTGATTTATTTTTTTATCCTTAATATAAAATAATTTAGTATAATGTTGATGAAACCGCCCAATTTTACCGTTACTTTGTGACGAACGAATTGAAGTGGGGGGTGGGTGGTTTCATGGATAACCACATTCCTTGAAAGAAAGGCCGTAAAATGTCTTTCTTTTACTTTGTATGCTTTTTTATTACTTCAATTAGTAGAAAAAATTCGGGATTGTACAATTAACTGTGTCTCTAAGTAATTAACTTAAATTCACTTTGTCTTTAAATTTTACTTCTAAAAAATAATCAGCAACTTTATCAATTGTATCAGAGATTTTGCCGGACGCATAAAGTTTTGGCTAGGTAGGAAAAGGTTTAAATAATTTTTAATGAAAAGCAACGAAAATTTAATTATCATTTTATTTAGAAAATAAATAATAAAACAAAATATTTAATATCAACAAACATAATCTCAATAAAAGGTTATAAAAACTAAGGAAAAAGCTTATAAAAACAACATTAAAATAAGTTTTTACAACAAAAATCATACATAATAAATATATACTTAATTTGGATATTGAAATAATTTATAGTAAATAATTATTTTTTCTTTTTTTAAAAATACCTAAGAAAACTAAACGCGACCGTTTTTGCTTTTTTATAATTTTTTGTTCTACTTCTTCTGAATAGAATCCAGAATGAATTATCGAGACACAGAATTTTGGACAGGCTCAAATTTTTCTACACTTTAATGTTCGCATCCTAATCCTGCCCTTGGAACTAATTTAATAGCGTGTATATTTTTAGGAAACCCACCCCATTCATTTTTTTATTGCAAAAAGAAACAAATTGCTATAGCTAATAGGATGTTATCTATCAACTGGTAAACTTCTTTTGGTTATGTACAAAGTCTAAGTCTAATTAACGAAAACGATACATTTTCCTTTCAAATCCTTTCCTTAAATAAATTTTGTTCCTATTTTCAAAGGATGTTGTCCTTGATAAAAATTTTCAATCAATATTGTTTTTTTACCCTCAGGTTGTAATCTTTGAATTAAAATACTCCCTTTACCCGTTTGAACTTCAATACCATCTTGTTGAAATGATAAAATTGTTCCCGCTTCTTCTTCCTGTTTATTAATATCATATACAATCGCCTGATGAATTTTATAAATCTTATTTTCATAAGTTGTATAAGCTAATGGGATTTCAAAAAGACCACGAATTTGACAAGTTACTTTTCTAGCATCAACATTTCAAATAATCTTTTCATTATTTCGTTTAATATTTAAACCAAACGATACAAATCGTTCATTTTGGATTTCTGGAGTAATTTTACCACTAATTATTAAGAATAAATATTTTTCTAACATCATATTTGCTAACAAAATCAAACGATAATGCAAGCTATTTGCCGTTTCATTTGCTATTAAACTAACTTTCTCTTGAACAAATACTGGTCCCGCATCCATTTGTGATGTCATTTTCATTAAACTAATACCAGTTTCTTTTTCATCATTAATTACCGCTCAATGAATTGGTGCTCCACCTCGTAATTTAGGTAATAACGAAGCATGAATATTTAAGCAACCTTTCGATACTAATTGTAAAATCTTCTTTCCCAAAAATTGACCATAAGCACATGTAATTATTAAATCAGCATTTAAATTATCTAGTTCCAAAACAATATCATTAATATTATCTGGTTGAAAAATCCTCAATTTTGATGATAATGCTACTTGCTTAACAGCACCAATCCTCATTTCTTGCTTTCTTCCTGCCTTCCGATCAGGCTGACAAACAACAGCAACAACTTCAATAAAATCCATCGTTAATAATTTTAATAATACTTCTTTAGCAAAAATCGGTGTTCCCATAAAAATGACTTTCGTTACCATTCAATTCACCCCTGCTCTTGCAACAATTCAGAAATTTTAGCGAACAAAACTACCATCCCATAAGTATCGCGTTCACAATATAGCGACAGATTTTTAACATAATTATCTTGTCATCGTTGCAAACTAATAGTTTTTCAAGCATCATTTAATTTCAAGAAAAACAAATGATTATTATCTTTTTGCAATTCATTATATAACCGTTTACGAAATAAACTTGAAGCATTGGTTCCCTTTTGCACTTCTAAATCATCATAAGAAAATTCCGGCTTAAAAGCGGGTAATGTTTTCTTAATTGAAAAACTACCATTAAATTCTGCTTTATAAATTGCAAAATTTTTAAAGAAATCCATTAAATCAATAGTCCGATCAGAAATTTGCATTAATATTTCTTCATAAATCGGATATAATAATGTCATTTTTTTTAAAACTTGCTTTTCAAAACTCTTATTATATGCAACATAAGTACCTATGCCATATCGTGTTAAATCCTTAATTAATTTTTCTACTAAAATTAAGCGATGATCTTTCACCCCATCAGCTAAATAACTATAATGTTTAATATTATGTTTTTCTTCATTAAATTTATTATCCAATAAAATATGAACTGAATATTGAAATGGAATTTGCTCATACGGTGTACTATTTTCATATTTCGGAATGGCACTTTTAACAGTTTCAAAATCATACATATAAATCGGATACACATATTCCTTATATATACTTTGTAAATATCTTCGCTCTGAAAATGAAACAACACCCTCTAAATTTTGGACAACTTTAATTTGTCGATATTGATTAATTGTTAAATTAAGATCAAAAAAATTAGATGTATAAAGTGACAAAAAATTATCTTCATAATATAATCTTGCTTTTTTAGTTTTTACTAATCGATAAAGATTAAATATTGTATGCTCTTTTGGTAATTTAGCATAAACATGAACACAATAATTATATTTACCCCGATTATGGCATTGATTAGTCTTTAACCACGCTAATGTTTCAACTACTGGCATTTGAAAAATATCTTTAATTCGCTGAACATCTTGATTAAAATCTCGATTCGCTAAATCTTTTTTTACACCAACCATAATATTTTCTTGCTTTGAACCAGTAGTTGTTAAATTATATTTATTTGCTAAAGTAAACAAATTATCATATTCTAAATCACCTTGATGAAAATAAAAACCATTTAAATGCATTAAATAAATATTTTTAATCTCAATATTACAATTAGTCAAAATATAATATTGATAAAGAACATCATATAAATGTTCGCGATGAACCTTAGTTGTTGCCTTAACTTCAATTAAGTCTCAACCGGTACCATTTCGTTTTAAAACATCAACTTTTGTAACACAGTCATTATATTCAAATCGTGGTTCAAACAATACTTCAAGATTAGTATCAAGAATTTTTTCTACAGTTTTATTTGCCACAAGATGTTTTTCATAAGTATCTAAATCAAAACAATGATAATTCCGTAAAAAATATTGTTTAGCATGATAACCTACTTCTAAACCATCAAGAATAGTTTCACTATTAATTACCTCTAAATCAGTAAAACTATAATCATCGTTCGCTAATAATTCTAAACTACGAGCAGAAATATTCGTCAAGTCATCTTTTTGACTTTCATCATCAAATTCAAATAAACTAAAAAAATAAGTTAACTCCCTATCATGCCATTGAATTGTCTTTTGATGATTTTCTTTTCGTAAAAGAAAAGACAATTTAGCACATTCACGATAATTTTTGTAATCTTTTTTATATATTTTATGAACCATTTTGTCATTTCCTTAAATTATGAATTAATTAAAATATTTATTTTTTAGCACCAAACTTCTCATTAGGTTGTCGCTTAATCTTAATAAGAACTTCATTTTTATTTTGTACAACTTTTTTAGTTGCTTTTATTTTTTTCTCTTGTTTAATTTTTTTCATTTCTTCTTTTTCTATTATTTTTGCTTCCTTGCGCTCTAATCTAATTTGTGCTCGCCCGGCCTTAGTCGTCTTTCAATAACTTTTCTTTTGTTCTTTTTGCAAACGAATTAAAGTTTCTTCTAACTCTAATTCATGATTAACTTTTCAAGTTGTTTCATATTTTTTTTTACTTAATTGTTTTGTTAAACCTTCAACTTCAAAAGCTTTAGTAGCATATAACTGATTTGATTTTGAATCATATAATTTGATAACAACATCAAAAACATCACGATATTTATAATCTTTACCCGCTCTAGCAATTACTTTATCATATTCAATTCTTTTATGCATAATATTATCATTAATTCTTAAATACTGCTTAATTTTATCTCTAACTTCTTTTTGGCGTTTTTCTTTTTCAATTTTATCTTGTTTTTGTTTTCGTATTGAAGAAACTATCATTACAACTACAATAATAATAATTAAACCTAACATTACCCAAGTAGTTTGTCCATTTTGTAAATCACCTGTTACTAAAAACATTATTTATTCCCTCCTTAATAATTAAGTTTCAATAATACTTAATAAACGCTCTTGACTTATTGGCGTTATTGTTTTAATCAAATTAGATTTTTTATCAACAACAAAATATAAATCACTATCATTAATTTGCACATAAATATCATCTTTTATATCTACAACATAAAACGACTCATTAATTAATTGTAAACAATGCATTTTTAATTTCATAGCATTTAAATGCTTCAAATTTAATCGTTGTTTAATGCGAAGAATAACATGATGTGAAAATTGATATTTTGATTGTAAATAATAACTCATTTTTTCTACCTACACTTTTTTAAATGTACATAAGTACTTATACATCTTTTTTACTATTTTTTTAAGGGCGCATAAGTTTGGTTCGCGTTTAGTTTTCTTAGGTATTGCTTTGAAGAAGTAAAAAAATCAGCTAATTATATTATTTAATTACTAAACTAATCATACCTTTCTTGTTATTGTCATTTTTATCCGTTACCATTTTATCATATTATTGAATTTTTACACAATAAAAAATTATTAATTTTATTAAATTTTGACTAAATATATATTAATTTTATATTTTTACTTACTTAAACCTATTATATTTATTTGTTACAGCATTATCTTTATAATTAATTCAACTATTTAGTTTTACTTTGCGATTTTCAAAAATAATATTAATGCCGTTTGCTGTAATTTTTTAATAGCATGATAACCATCTAAAATATATCTAACATTATCGAAACTATTGGCAATTTCTCTAATTCAAGCATCACCATCACCACAAACAACCATTTTATCATAATTAATGCTCACATAATGTTTTTGTAATTCTCTAATTAATAAATCACGATAATCCATCGTATTTATTCGCTTACCAATTTTTAACATTAGAAAATGACCTCGTTTGTTTTCTAATTCTCTACGAGTGTTTTTGTAATTTTTTTCTTTATGTCCGGTATGAAAAGTAACTAAACGAATTCTTTGGTCTTGTTTAACTTTATGGTCTAATGTTGCTAAAAATGTCTCATCTAGTTGAATATATAAATCCTTATTTTTGACATCAATTATAGTTTTAGTTTCTTTTTATGCAAGTTGAAAATATTCGGCAACATCGTGCCTTTAAAATCAATTTTGATATAAGTTTTTTCGTCCATGTCAAAAGTAGCGTAAAATAAACTAGCAAAAAAGTTGCCAAGGATCTCGTAGATTTCGTCAAAAACATTTTTGTAATTGCTGTTGTTAATATCAGGAATGTTGTTTTTAAAATAAAGGTAAATGTCGTTTTTTAATTCAGGATCATAATGCAGAAAACTAAATTTAACATTAAGATAATTTAAAGTTCCAAAAAGGTACTTAATTAGGTAATAATCATTAGAATTCGCAGCGCTAGCGCTATATTTTTAGATTTCCTTTTTACCGTGTAGTAATTGTAAATACTTATTTCCAGCAATTAGAGTTTTGTTAAATGCCTTAATTTTCAAAACATTCTCATTTACTACATTTTTATCACTACCAGAAGTTTTATGATAAAAATAGCTTTCGTCTTTAAAGCCGTGATTTTTAATCGCAAATTCTTTGTAATAACTTTTTTCTAGGGTGTCAATGAAATTAAATACGGGTGTTCAATAGAGATACGAGTAATTAAATTTATCAAAATCACCACGATGAATCATTAAGTAGTCAAGGTTATCAATAACATCTTTGTATTTATGATTACCATCAAAATTAGTGATTGTTGCTGGTAAGTTAATGTCGGTACTATCTTTTTTAATTTCGATTTCAAAATCATTTGTTTCTTGTAATATGTAGTCTATGATGTTATTAACTTTAAAATCATCCAACTCTGTACCTTGTGCTTTAATTGTTATTTTTTTATCAATTATTCAAACTTCATGCGGTCTGGGTCTGTTAACTCCTTTATAAGGAATATTATGGTGAGTATCAGGCATTTTTTGTCCGTGTGTAGTTATTAGTTGTTTAATTTTTTTTGTTTACTTTGACTATTTTCAAATTCTTTTGTAAATCAAAAAGTAAAAGTGTCTAAATCTTTTATTTCTGGTATCTTTTCATTTAAATTGATATTATCTTTTTTATCTATGTTAACTACAAAAAGTTGATTGTTATTTTTTAAAATAAGAAATTTTACTTTTTTTAAGCCCTTGATTTCAAAATTATAAATTTTATCACTTTGTCTTTTAGTTCTAATTAGTTGTATTGTTGTTTTATCATTGTTAATGTTTGAGGGAATGGTAAAAATATTATTGAAACTAATAATTATTAACACGATAAATATTTTCATAAACATTTTTATCACTTCTTTTTAAAATATTTTATTTTTCATTGTTCTTTTAGTTTTGATTTTTTTAGTAAGTCACTCAATACCACAATTTATAATTACAGCTATTGTAATTGTAATGCATATATCTAAATATCCTAGTATCATAAATGAAATTAATACTTCAAATTTTTCATATAATAATTTCAAATCATTAATTTCCAATTTTAAAAATGGAATGAAAAAGATAACAATTATAAAAATGTAAGACAAAATTCTCCATCAATATTTTTTTAAAGAATTAATGAGTTTGTTTTATTTCATTTTTCAAGGTTCTTTTTGCTTTAATTTTCTGAATAATAAAGCGGATGAATTTTTCAAATTTAAATGCAAAATATATTGCTCCGCCTCATCAAAAAACAAATATTCCCGCGAGCACAATGCCACTATTAAATTTACCAAAAAAATCAACCATTTCTTTATTCATAAAATTATTAAATTCATCACTTGTTCCGGTTATTCATTTAGTATCAATTACTGTTAATGCACAAATTAATAAACTTATAAAGATGAAAATGATACTTAATACTATTTTTAACCACTGCTTTTTAAAAGAATTTTTAATTCTTAATTTTAATGACATTTTTTCTTTTGAATTATCTTTTTTAAATAATTTTCATAAAAGTTTTTTCATTTTTATTCTCCTTTCGTGTTTAAAAATTTTTAATTTTCGGTTTTCAATTATTAAGTCTGATTTTTGATTAATATGAATAGTATTTCACTTTCCTAGTTCTAAAATTTCGTTATTTTTTTCCATTATTATGTATTTAAGAGTATTAACACTATTTTTTAATATGACATTAGCAATTTTTAATTTGTCATTCTCTATTTCTGGCTTTTGTTTTTTAGTTCATTTTTCCATTTTTTTACCTACCTTTAATCACAATAAATAAAGCAATAATTACACAAGTAACACCAAGAATGGTAAAAATTGAGTGTTGCGAAAATGTTCGTGCCATTGGTTTAAATAATTCTAAAATTGTTAAATTGCTAGTAATAAACTTTTGGAAATTGGCAAGCCTTTCGCTAATATAGTTTGTTAAAGTGTCAAAATGACTACCAGCTAATAGTTCAAAAACAGTTATTAAGATAAAAATAATAATTAGTTTAAACATCGTTACTTACCTTGTTTTTTTATTGGTTTTATTTGTTTTTAGCTTTTCATCACGTACTTAATCGACCTTTATTTTTAACCGCGTATTGGCGTTGTTTTTCTAAATTAACTTGTTGACTACCAAATCCAAGAATAATTGTCATAAGAAATTCTACAGTCGGTGTTAAGAACAAGGGAAATATTAGTTGAATTTTTGTTCCCGGCACTTCAAGACTTCAAATTAAATCAAAAACTTTATAAAGCATTTGGGCAAGAAAGTCGGCCATTTTTGCGAGATTTTCCATTTTTTATTGTTCCTTTTCTTTCATTTTTCTTAAAAATTTGCTAAATTTATTCATTTTTAAATATTCTAAGTCTTCTAAATCAATTGCTGTGTCAGTATAGTATTTGTCTTCATAGTCAGGATTAACTTTTAAATTTAAGTAATCTCTTAAAAATGCTAGGTAAAAAGAATTGTAAGTGTTAAGTGTTGGTAAAGGAATTTTTAGTTTAAAAAAATAAATATCAAGTTCAGGAATATCACGATATTTAATGTGGCGAACCTTTTTATTATTTTTAGCATCAATTAAAGTGTTTCGTCAGCGTTCATATTCTTCAATGCTCGTAAAGGTGCCATAGATAACTTTTAAGTAGGGACGAAAAATATTAACGGGTTTTTTACGAATTCCCACAATCACATTATTGGCAATATCACGAACTTTAACTCAAATATGTTTATCTCTTTGACCGCCAGCCAGCACAATATGACCAAAATGCCGTGCCAGAGCGAAATATTCTTGAATACCGGTTTCCTTGTTTTTGGTATTATTTTTTTCTCAATCAGTACAGTACCTTTAAAAAATTGGATAGGTTACAATAAGTTTGACCATATTTATGTGGACTTTAAAATAAAATAAAATTATTAAGAAATTAGGAATATAAAAATGGGCAAAAATTCATATACAGATGAATTTAAAAAACAAATTGTCATGCTTTATCAAAACGGGAAAAGCATTATTGAAATTATTAATGAATATGGTATTTCAAAATCTGCTATTTATAATTGAATAAAATCATTCGATAATTATGATTCTTTTAAAGCAAAAGATAATCAAAGTAATGAAGAAAATGAATTAATTTACTTACGAAAAGAATTAAAACAATTACGAATGGAAAACGATATTTTAAAGCAAGCGACACTGATGATGGCCAAAAAATAACAATAATTAATAACAACAAAAACAAATATTCAGTGAGGAAAATATGTAAGATTTTGGGTTTATCAAAATCAACATATTATTATCAACCTAATAAATGTGCTAACAAGCAGGTTAATAATTATGAACAAGAAGTTATCGGTGCGTTTAATAAAAGTCGCAAAATTTATGGGGCTCGTAAAATTAAAGCCGTTTTAATAAGAAAAGATATCATCTTATCGCGGCGAAAAATCAGATGCATTATGATCAAAAATAATTTGGTTTCTAAATACACCAAATTAAAATATCGTAATCACAAAACAACAACTAATAATGCCAAAATCAGTAATGTTTAAACCGTGAATTTAACAATAAAACCAAATAAAGCTGTTGTGTTAGTGATTTAACACATGTGCAAGTTAGAGGAAAATGACACTATATTTGTTTGTTAATTGACTTGTTTAATCGCGAAGTAATTGGCTATAATGCTGGGCCAAATAAAACCGCTGAACTAATTCAACAAGCTTTTCATAAGATAACACGAATATTAAAGCAAATAATTTTATTTCATACCGATCACGGTAATGAGTTTAAAAATAATATAATTGATCAATTATTATCTACATTTAAAATTCAAAGATCATTGAATGCGAAGGGTTGTCCTTATGATAATGCAGTTGCTGAAGCAACTTATAAAGTTTTTAAAACAGAATTTATTAATGGTAGAAAATTCAATGATCTTGCACAATTAGAACTTGAATTATTTGATTACATTAATTGATACAATAATCTTAGAATACATGGCAGTTTAAATTATTTATCTCCAGTTACTTTTAGAAAACAAATGTCTATATAAAAATTGTCCTAAAAAGGGTTGCCATTCCACATAAAAGAAAAAGGAGATAAAAATGAAAAATTATCGTAAAATTATTAATTATTTATATTTAGGAGATTATCAGTCAAAGCCGGCATTTTGTGAATTTATCGTTAGTGCTGCTAGTGATTTTTTTGCTCAAAAAATTCCTAATCTTGATGACCAATCAGAACAAGTTCATTTAAGCGATAATAAAAAAGAATTATATTTAAATTTGTTAGATTATCCAGAAATTGGCACCTTAGACAAAAAGGTTTTAAAAGCAGGTTTAAATTTTATTGATGAACATCTTAAAGAGGAAGAAAATGTTTTTGTTCATTGTGTTTGAGGGGTTAATCGTAGTGCTTCGTTAGTCTTTATTTATTTAGTTGTTAATAACCATTTATCACAAGATAGCTTTCATAGTGCTTGAAAACAATTTAAAAAAAATTATTCTCGTGCTAATCCAAACCCCGCTTATTGACATTATTTGAATCATGAGTTTCCTTATATATAATAGAATAGACTTGGTACATAACTATAGCATTTTATGCCTACTAGAATATAAAATTCATTTTTATCTTTGTATTTATCTAACATTTGTACTTTACCTAAAAAATAATATCATCAAAATAGTAGATAAAATTAAAGGTTATGTACCAAGTTTAATGATTTAAAAAATAACTAAAATCTTTTTTAGTAATTAAGGAGAACATAATGGAAAAAATTAAAGGTTATTTAAAAACAATTGTTTTTGAAACTAATGGTTTTATAATTTGTAAGTTTTTGTTACACGATAGCATTAATCGTTATATTTTTGTTAAAGGTTATTTATTTAATTTACAACCCGAGCAATTATATGAATTACAAGGACAATTTATTAATCATCCAAAGTATGGTAAGCAATTTCAAGTTGAACAATATGAAACAGTAATTATTGAAGATAATGAATACTTAGTGAAGTATTTGTCATCACCATTATTTCCGACAATTGGTAAAACTACAGCTCAAAAGATTATTGATTGTTTACAAGATGATGTTTTAAATAAGATTTATTGTGATGATAAAATTTTATTTAATATTGGTATTAAAAAAAATCAGGCACAAATTATTTATGAGCAAATAAAAAAACAAAAAAATGATCATCAATTAACACAATGATTTTCACAAGCCAAATTGTCTTTTGATTTATTGCATAAGTTACAAGCACAATATGGAGAAAAACTTTTAGAATTAATAAAAATTAATCCTTATGTGCTAAGTGATCAATGTGAATTTTGAACTTTTCATAAAGCTGACCAACTAGCTAGAGTATTAGAAATTAATCTTGATAATGTTTCTCGTTTAGTATATGCATTAAGATATATTATTCGTCAAGAGTCCTTTAAAACTGGACACAGTTATTTTTCAGTTAATATAATTTTAAAACAACTTATGAAATATAGTGCTTTAGATGAAAAATTAATTAATCAAGTAGTAATGCAAGCCGTTAATGAAAACAAAATTATCGTTGAAAATAATAATTTTTATGATACAGAAATTTATTATAGTGAAATTTTTATTGCTAAATATTTAAATCAATTACAAAAATTAGATAATAATATTAATGATGCCGCTATTACTCAAGATATTCATATTATTGAACAAGAAAACAATATTAATTATAATAATGAACAACAATTAGCATTATTAAAATTTAGTCAAAAAAATTTAACCATTATTAATGGAGGGCCGGGGACAGGAAAAACAACTTTAATTAAAGGAATTATTGCTTTATATCAAAAACACTATCCTCATAATACAGTTGCTATTTGTGCCCCTACAGGAAGGGCAGCCAAACGATTAAAAGAGCAAACTAATTTTGAAGCAATAACAATTCATAAATTATTAAAATGAAATTTACATCATAATAAATTTAATCATAATGAAACTGACCCATTAAATTTTGATTTAATTGTTGTTGATGAGATGAGTATGGTTGATACAATCTTATTTAATAATTTATTAGTTGCTAATCCTAATTTACATAAATTAGTTTTAGTTGGTGATAACAATCAATTATCTTCTGTTGGTAGTGGCAATGTTTTAGGGGATTTATTGCAAGTATCACATTTAAATATTATTGGTTTACAGAAAGTCTATCGCCAACTTGAAAAATCAGAAATTATTAATTTAGCATATCAAATGCAACAAAATAATTTTAATTATGAATTTACTAATAGTAATGAAGTTCAATTTATTGAATATTATCAAATTCAGCAATTTTTAGAAAATTTGGCAAAGATATTTTTACAATTAGTTAATGAAAGTAATATTTTTGAAGTTCAAGTTCTTGCTTCAATGTATAATGGTCGTTGTGGCATTAATGCAATTAATGAAATATTGCAAGAAGCATATAATCCTTTTTCTAAAGATAAAATGCAAATTAAAATTGCAACAACTATTTATCGTGTTGGTGATAAAGTAATGCAAACTAAAAATGATAGTGAAAAAGATATTTATAATGGTGATATAGGGATTATTGATAGCATTGTTACTAATGAACAAAATAAACAAGTTATTATTGTTCGCTACGAGCAAAGAATTATTGAATATCACCACCGCGAGTTGAATAATCTTGTTTTAGCTTATACTATTTCTGTTCATAAATCACAAGGTAGTGAATATCCGTTTGTAATAATGATTATTGACAGTAGTGCCACATATATGTTAAAAAGAAATCTTATTTATACGGCTATTACTCGCTGTCAAAATAACTTATATCTTTTAGGTCAAAAAAATATTTTTATTAAAGCTGTTAATTTATTAGAAAAACCACGAATTACAACATTAGTTAAACGATTAATAGAAAATAAAATAATCCATAGTGATAAAATATCATCATAAATGACATCATCTAATAAGTGAAAGGTGAGGAATATTATGAAAAAGAATGTATCATTATTAGTAGTTATCTTTTTTTAATTAATACATTTGGATAGGCTACAATAAGTTGGGCCATAATTATATAGACTTCGAAATTATTAAGAAAGAAGGAATATAAAAATGGAAAATAAAACCTCATACTCTGAACAATTTAAAAAACAAATTGTCATGCTATACAAAAATGGCAAAAGTATTATTAATTTAAGGAAAGAATATAATTTACCAAAACCAACTATTTATAGTTGAGTTAAAAATTATAATAATTCTGGTTCATTTAAAGCAAAAGACAATCGCACACTAGAAGAAAATGAAATAATAACTTTACGAAAAGAACTTAAAGACTTAAAAATGGAAAATGACATTTTAAAGCAAGCCGCACTGATAATGGCCAAAAAATAACAATAATTAATAGCAATAAGAAAAAATATTCGATAAGAAAAATGTGTAAATTATTAAATATTTCAAAATCCAATTACTATTATCAAATTAATAAATACACAAGGAAAATAGTGAATAATTATAATCAAGAAATTATCAGTGCATTTAACGAAAGCCGCCAAGTCTATGGAGCTCGAAAAATCAAAGTAGTATTAGCTCATAAAAGTATTAACCTATCTAGACGCAAAATTAGAAACATTATGAAAAACAATAATTTGATATCAAAGTACACAAAAACAAGACTTAAATGCAAAAATATTCAAGTAAATAATGATCCAGTAAATAACATTGTAAACCAAGACTTTAATAATAGAAAAATAAATGAAATTATCGTTAGTGACTTAACTTATATAAAAGTGGGTTTTAAATGATTTTATGTATGTCTCCTAATTGATTTGTATAATCGCAAGATTGTTGGTTATAGTTCCGGACCAAATAAAAATACGGAGTTGGTTTATCAAGCTATTATGCGAATTACTAGACCATTATCAAAAATTGAAATATTTCATACCGACTGAGGTAATGAGTTTAAAAATAATATAATTGATCAATTATTATCTACATTTAAAATTCAAAGATCATTGAGTGCGAAGGGTTGTCCTTATGATAATGCAGTTGCTGAAGCAACTTATAAAGTTTTTAAAACAGAATTTTATTAATGGCAGAAAATTCAATGATCTTGCACAATTAGAACTTGAATTATTTGATTACATTAATTGATACAATAATCTTAGAATACATGGCAGTTTAAATTATTTATCTCCAGTTACTTTTAGAAAACAAATGTCTATATAAAAATTGTCCTAAAAAGGGTTGCCAATCCACTATTGAAGAAATAGGGGTAACATTTGTTGAAAATTCTTTAATTAAGGCAAGAATTTTAAGCAAATTATTACAAAAACCAGCTTTAGGTGATGATTCTGGATTAGAAATATTAGCATTAGATAATTTCCTAGGAATTTATTCGGTGCGTTGAATGGATACAACTGATGGTTTTATGCAAGCGTCTAATGTTATTTTAGAAAAGATGATAAATATTAAATTCCGAGATTGTCGCTATGTTTGTGCTCTTGCTTTTGTTGATGTTACTAAAAATATTGAAAAAGTTTTTGTCGGTTTGTTAAATGGTTTAATTCATAGTGAATGCCAAAGTAATTATGGTTTTGGTTATGATATGATACCATATTTTATTTACCAGAATATAAAAAAAACGCTAGGTGAAATAACAGCACAAGAAAAAAATCAAATATCACATCGTGCGATAGCAATACAAAAGATGGTTAATTGAATAAGTAAGGAAGATAATAATGAATACTAAAATTAACATTGTTTTATATGAACCAGAAATTGCTGGTAATGTTGGTTCTGTTATGCGAACTTGTGTTGCTATTAATGCCAAACTGCATTTAATTGAACCATTAGGGTTCTTTTTAGATGATCGTTTTATTATTCGGTCATCTGCTAACTATTTTGAATTTTTACAATATGAAAGTTATGAAGATTGAAATAGTTTTCTTAGTAAAAATCCTAATTCTAACTTATTTTTTTCCACAAGATATGGTCAAAAACCACCTAGTGCTATTGATTTTACAAAAAGTGAAACACCAATATATTTAGTATTCGGTAAAGAATCGTCTGGTATTCCAAAAACGATATTACAAGAACATTTGAATCAATGTTTTCGTTTACCAATGAGTATTAATATTCGCAGTCTTAATGTCGCCAATGTTGTTTGTGCTGTAAGTTATGAGGTTTTACGGCAATTAGATTATTTAGATTTATCTTTAAATGAAATTCAAAAAGGTAAAGATTATTTACAAAATTAAAAAGCTGGTAATTGAGTTACCAGCTTTTTGTTTAATTTAATAGACTTGGTACATAACCATAACATTTTATGCCTACTTAAACTATAAAATTCATTTTTATCTTTGTATTTATCTAACATTTGTACTTCACCTAAAAAATAATATTATCAAAATAGTAAATAAAATTAAAGGTTATGTGCCAATTCTATTGCATTTTATTAACAGTTAACATCAGAAAGGATAATTTAAAAATATGAAAAATGTTTATCAATTATTAAAAATTTTTACATCACTTTTATTTTTAATACTACCACCTTTAGTTATTGTTGGTTTTAATTCTGAATATAATATTACCGAAGAAAAAAATAATAAAAAAATTGCTATGACCATTATTAAAGAAAATTTAAAAACAATTGAAAGTATTAATAGAACAGCTTATTATCAGTTAATGAATCATAAAGTCTTTGAATATGAAACCAAAAAATCAGAAAATTGAACAATTAGGACGCGTTTTAATTGTGTTAAATTTTCAAATTTTTTACCCTTAATAAATTCCGTTTTAAAGGTTTTGTAAGTTGTTTCAGGCACAGCATTATCATAAGGACAACCTTTATCGCTTAATGATCTTTTAATATTAAAGATTATTAAAATTTCATCAATGATTTTATTTTTGAACTCAATTACGGCCGCGTTTAGTTTTCTTAGGTATTTTTTAAAAAAGAAAAAATAATCATTTACTATAAATTATTTCAATATTCAAATTAAGTATATATTTCTTATGTATGATTTTTGTTGTAAAAACTTATTTTAATGTTGTTTTTATAAGCGTTTTTCTTAGTTTTTATAACCTTTTATTGAGATTATGTTTGTTGATATTAAATATTTTGTTTTATTACTTATTTTTTAAATAAAATGATAATTAAATTGTCGTTGCTTGTCATTAAAAATTATTTAAACATTTTCCCACCTAACAAAACTTTATGCGTCCCTCATGCCACGATCGGTATGAAATAAAGTGATTTTATTTAATGATCGTGTTATTTTATGAAAAGCTTGTTGAACTTAGTTCGGCGGTTTTGTTTGGCCCGGCATTATAGTCAATTACTTCGCGATTAAACAAGTCAATTAATAAGCAAATATAATGTCATTTCCCATCAACTTGCACATATGTTAAATCACTAACAACAGCTTTATTTGGTTTTTATTGTTAAATTCACGGTTTAAACATTACTGATTTTGGCATTATTGGCTGTTGTTTTGTGATTACGATATTTTAATTTGGTGTATTTAGAAACCAAATTATTTTTGATCATAATGCATCTGATTTTTCGCCGCGATAAGATGGTATCTTTTCTTATTAAAACGGCTTTAATTTTACGAGCCCCATAAATTTTGCGACTTTTATTAAATGCACTGATAACTTCTTGTTCATAATTATTAACCTGCTTGTTAATACATTTATTAGGTTGATAATAATATTAATATGTTGATTTTGATAAACCCAAAATCTTACATATTTTCCTCACTGAATATTTGTTTTTGTTGTTATTAATTATTGTTATTTTTTGGCCATTATCAGTGCCGCTTGCTTTAAAATATCTTTTTCCATTTGTAATTGTTGGTTTTCTTTTCGTAAGTAAATTAATTCATTTTCTTCATTACTTTGATATCTTTTGCTTTAAAAGAATCATAATTATCGAATGATTTTATTCAATTATAAATAGCAGATTTTGAAATACCCTATTCATTAATAATTTCAATAATGCTTTTCCCGTTTTGATAAAGCACGACAATTTGTTTTTTAAATTCATCTGTATATGAATTTTTGACCATTTTTATATTCCTACTTTCTTATATAATTTTATCTTATTTTGAAAGTTCACATAAATGTGGTCCAACTTATTGTAACCTATCCAATTTTAAATATAATAACTCTTTCCACATTAACAATATTATCAATAGTCGGCTGTTCTAAAAAAGAAAGCGAAACACAACAATTTCAATATAAAACATATGACTTAAAATTTTCAGAAATAAATAACAGTTATTTACAATCATTGTATAGAAAAGGCAGTGACCCAGTATATATTAATATTGATTCAGTAAAAGAGCAATTACCTTTGGAAATAAAAAATTATGGAGAAAACACTAGAGGGTTTGCTGTCTTTACCAATGAACCGGTATTTAAAGAAATTAAAGAAATTTATAATTATAAAAAAGAAAACAACATCCTAGAAGAAAGAGAATTTTTTGATAAAGATTTTCAAAAAACAAATATTGAATATTTTTATACTGCTAAAAAAATTAAAGATGTAAAAATAACAATACAAGAGTATAATTATCCGGGTTCAAACAAATTTCATGTTAAAAAATTTTTAGCAAAATTAGAAACTAAACCAAGTACGGATATTGATTTGTCAGAAACAACCACCAATTTTTACGGTAACCATAACTATAACGATATTTTTGATAATCTTGATTACTTAATGATTCACCGTGGTGATTTTGATAAATTTAATTACTCTTATCTCTATTGAACCCCCGTATTTAATTTCATTGATACCTTAGAAAAAGGTTACTATAAAGAATTTATGATTAAAAATCACGGCTTTAAAGATGAAAGCTATTTTTATCATGAGACTTCTGGTAGTGAGAATGAAATTAATAAGAATGTTTTAAAAATGAAAGCTTTTAATAAAATCTTAATCGCAGGTAATGACTATTTACAATTTATTGCACAGTGAAAGTAAAATCTGAAAATACGGCACCGAAAAGACTAATGATTATTACCTAATTAAGCATCTTTTTGGAACATTAAATTATCTTAATGTTAAATTTAGTTTTCTGCGTTATGACCCTGAATTAAAAAATGACATTTACCTTTATTTTAAAAACAACATTTCTAGTATTAACATTAACAATTATAAAAATATTTTTAGCGAAATCTATGAAATTCTCGGCAATTTCTTTGCTAGTTTATTTTATAAGACTTTTGATATGGATGAAAAAACTTATAACGAAATTGATTTTAAGGGAGTAGATAATTACAACAAAGATTACTTTATTCAAATCAGTTTCTTTTATCGCTCGTTAATTACTTTTTATCCCAAAAAATACTTAATCAATGTTACTGGTAATTCAGAATTATTACTAAGAAGTTATTTTTTTACTTTTGATAAAAAAACGCACCAAGAAAATTTTAATACTATCAACAACACCAATAGCATTTATCAAATTGATTTTAATGTCCTTAAATCTTACGATAATAAACTGATTGCCTTGCCAACCAGCAAAACTGCTAACCAGCATCAATTACCTTAATACCGACATTGATATTCGCTATGGCATTAATATTTTTACCTTAACTTTTCCTTTATACCATAAAACAAATACCTTTAATTATAATTTTAAAATTTATGACTTTAATGTATTAAATTCAACAGCCTTTATACCCCTCTCCCTGATGGTTCAAATAACAGCGAATGAGACGAGACGACTTAATTCCACCGGCAAATTGCAAATATTCTGGACGATCTAAAGATGAAACAGAAAAAGCAACATTAGAATAATTAATTTTTCTGTTTTTAAAATTAAAAACGATATAATTATATTTAGAGGTGATAAAATGGAAAAAGGTCAAGCATTAATTAATGGTAAATTGTTTTCTTCTACAAATGTTATTGAAATTACAAGTCCGAACACATTAGAAGTAATTGGTAGTGTTCCTGCTCTTTCGTTAGAAAATATTAATGATGCGTTTTTAGCAGCTAAGAATGCCCAAAAGCAATGAGAAGGGTTATTAATTAATGAAAGAATTAAGTTTATTGAACAATGAAAGCAGTTAATTATTGAAAATACTGATGTGCTTGCTAATTTGATGGTTTTAGAAATTGCTAAGGGTAAAAAAGCAGCTATTTCTGAAATTAATCGTACAATTGAATATATTGATTTTACTGTTAATGAAGCATATCGTATTTATCCTGAATCATATACTGGCGATGCTTTTAATGTGAAAAATAAGTTGGCAATTTTTTCACGAGTTGCTAAAGGAGTTGTTTTAGCAATTTCACCTTTTAACTATCCTGTTAATTTATCATTAGCAAAAATAATTCCGGCATTAATTATGGGAAATACAGTGGTATTTAAATCATCTTCACAAAGTTCTTTAACAGGATTGTTTTTAGCTAAGTTAGCATTTGATGCTAATTTTCCTGCTGGCGTCATTAATGCTGTTGCTGGTAGGGGAAATGTTATTGGTGATAGTTTAGTAACTCATCCGGCAATTGATGTTATTTCTTTTACTGGTTCTGATGTCACGGGAAAACATATTACTAAGATTGCTAACAAAGTAGATATTATTTTGGAATTAGGTGGTAAAGATCCGGCTATTGTTCTTAAAGACTGTGATCTAGCAATGACGGTTAAAAAAATTGTTAAAGGAGCATTTAGTTATTCAGGTCAAAGATGTACTGCTATTAAAAGAGTTTTAGTTGATAATACGATTGCTGATGAATTGGTATCTTTAATTAAAATTGAAACAGAAAAATTAACAGTTGGTAGTCCTAATGATAATGCTGATATTACCCCAATTATTGATATGAAAACAAGCAATATTCTTCAAAAATTAGTTGATGAGGCGTTAGAAAAAAAAGCATCGTTAGTTTTGGGAAATATTAGAAAAAATAATTTGTGGTATCCAACAATTATTGATAATGTTACTAAAGATATGGATATTGCTTGGATTGAACCATTTGGACCGGTGTTGCCAATTATCAGAGTAACATCAATTGATGAAGCGATTACGCTTGCAAATGATTCTAAATATGGTTTACAAGCATCAATTTTTACTAATAATATTGATATGGCGATTAAAATTGCTAATCAATTAGATGTTGGTTCAATTAACATTAATGATGTCCCTCAACGCGGACCAGATTATTTCCCTTTTTTAGGAGTTAAAGATTCAGGGATGGGTGTACAAGGAATCAGAGAAGCATTATTGTCAATGACACGATATAAAGGAATTGTTTTTAACTGAAAGGCAGAAAAATAATAACAAGAAATTTAATAATGATATTGTTTTTAAAGTTAAGTATTTACTTAACTTTTTTTGGATTTTTAATTTATAAAAATTAAATAAAAATCTTGCTTATTGATAGCAAAATATTTCATAATTTAATAACAGATAGCTACATTATACTTGGTATATAACTATAATTGGATTGGCAACCCTTTTTAGGACAATTTTTATATAGACATTTGTTTTCTAAAAGTAACTGGAGATAAATAATTTAAACTGCCGTGTATTCTAAGATTATTGTATCAATTAATGTAATCAAATAATTCAAGTTCTAATTGTGCAAGATCATTGAATTTTCTGCCATTAATAAATTCTGTTTTAAAAACTTTATAAGTTGCTTCAGCAACTGCATTATCATATGGACAACCCTTCGCACTCAATGATCTTTGAATTTTAAATGTAGATAATAATTGATCAATTATATTATTTTTAAACTCATTACCTCAGTCGGTATGAAATATTTCAATTTTTGATAATGGTCTAGTAATTCGCATAATAGCTTGATAAACCAATTCCGTATTTTTATTTGGTCCGGAACTATAACCAACAATCTCGCGATTATACAAATCAATTAGGAGACACACATAAAATCATTTAAAACCCACTTTTATATAAGTTAAGTCACTAACGATAATTTCATTTATTTTTCTATTATTAAAGTCTCGGTTTACAATGTTATTTACTGGATCATTGGATAGGCTACAATAAGTTGGATCATAATTATATAGACTTCGAAATTATTAAGAAAGAAGGAATATAAAAATGGGAAATAAAACCTCATACTTTGAAGAATTTAAAAAACAAATTGTCATGCTATACAAAAATGGCAAAAGTGTTATTAATTTAGGGAAAGAATATAATTTACCAAAACCAACTATTTATAGTTGAGTTAAAAATTATAATAATTCTGGTTCATTTAAAGCAAAAGACAATCGCACACTAGAAGAAAATGAAATAATAACTTTACGAAAAGAACTTAAAGACTTGAAAATGGAAAATGACATTTTAAAGCAAGCCGCACTGATAATGGCCAAAAAATAACAATAATTAATAGCAATAAGAAAAAATATTCGATAAGAAAAATATGTCAATTATTAAATATTTCAAAATCCAATTACTATTATCAAATTAATAAATACACAAGGAAAATAGTGAATAATTATAATCAAGAAATTATTAGTGCATTTAACGAAAGCCACCAAGTCTATGGAGCCCGAAAAATCAAAGTAGTATTAGCTCATAAAAGTATTAACCTATCTAGACATAAAATTAGAAATATTATAAAAAACAATAATTTGATATCAAAGTACACAAAAACAAGACTTAAATGCAAAAATATTCAAGTAAATAATGATCCAGTAAATAACATTGTAAACCGAGACTTTAATAATAGAAAAATAAATGAAACCATCGTTAGTGACTTAACTTATATAAAAGTGGGTTTTAAATGATTTTATGTGTGTCTCCTAATTGATTTGTATAATCGCGAGATTGTTGGTTATAGTTCCGGACCAAATAAAAATACGGAGTTGGTTTATCAAGCTATTATGCGAATTACTAGACCATTATCAAAAATTGAAATATTTCATACCGACCGAGGTAATGAGTTTAAAAATAATATAATTGATCAATTATTATCTACATTTAAAATTCAAAGATCATTGAGTGCGAAGGGTTGTCCATATGATAATGCAGTTGCTGAAGCAACTTATAAAGTTTTTAAAACAGAATTTATTAATGGTAGAAAATTCAATGATCTTGCACAATTAGAACTTGAATTATTTGATTACATTAATTGATACAATAATCTTAGAATACATGGCAGTTTAAATTATTTATCTCCAGTTACTTTTAGAAAACAAATGTCTATATAAAAATTGTCCTAAAAAGGGTTGCCAATCCACTATTGAAGAAATAGGGGTAACATTTGTTGAAAATTCTTTAATTAAGGCAAGAATTTTAAGCAAATTATTACAAAAACCAGCTTTAGGTGATGATTCTGGATTAGAAATATTAGCATTAGATAATTTCCTAGAAATTTATTCGACGCGTTGAATGGATACAACTGATGGTTTTATGCAAGCGTCTAATGTTATTTTAGAAAAGATGATAAATATTAAATTCCGAGATTGTCGCTATGTTTGTGCTCTTGCTTTTGTTGATGTTACTAAAAATATTGAAAAAGTTTTTGTCGGTTTGTTAAATGGTTTAATTCATAGTGAATGCCAAAGTAATTATGGTTTTGGTTATGATATGATACCATATTTTATTTACCAGAATATAAAAAAACGCTAGGTGAAATAACAGCACAAGAAAAAAATCAAATATCACATCGTGCGATAGCAATACAAAAGATGGTTAATTGAATAAGTAAGGAAGATAATAATGAATACTAAAATTAACATTGTTTTATATGAACCAGAAATTGCTGGTAATGTTGGTTCTGTTATGCGAACTTGTGTTGCTATTAATGCCAAACTGCATTTAATTGAACCATTAGGGTTCTTTTTAGATGATCGTTTTATTATTCGGTCATCTGCTAACTATTTTGAATTTTTACAATATGAAAGTTATGAAGATTGAAATAGTTTTCTTAGTAAAAATCCTAATTCTAACTTATTTTTTTCCACAAGATATGGTCAAAAACCACCTAGTGCTATTGATTTTACAAAAAGTGAAACACCAATATATTTAGTATTCGGTAAAGAATCGTCTGGTATTCCAAAAACGATATTACAAGAGCATTTGAATCAATGTTTTCGGGTTTACCAATGAAGTAATTAATATTCGCAGTCTTAATGTCGCCAATGTTGTTTGTGCTGTAAGTTATGAGGTTTTACAGCAATTAGATTATTTAGATTTATCTTTAAATGAAATTCAAAAAGGTAAAGATTATTTACAAAATTAAAAAGCTGGTAATTGAGTTACCAGCTTTTTGTTTAATTTAATAGACTTGGTACATAACCATAACATTTTATGCCTACTTAAACTATAAAATTCATTTTTATCTTTGTATTTATCTAACGTTTGTACTTCGCTTAAAAAATAATATTATCAAAATAGTAGATAAAATTAAAGGTTATGTACAAGTGGTCGCGTTTATTTTTCTTAGTTATTTTTAAAAAAAGAAAAAATAACTAAGAAAAATAAACGCGACCTTTTAAAACTATTTAAATCTTTACCTACCTAACAAAACTTTATGCGCTCTTATTAAATATGCGAATTTAAAGGAATATGATATATTTATTACAAACAATAAATCATTACCCAATATTAACGAAATAAGTAATTCAATTATTGTTATTAATTAAGGAGAAAAAAATATGACCATCTTAGCCATTGAAACAAGTTGTGATGAAACATCAATATCAATATATAAAGATAAGAAAGTTAAAAGCAATATTATTTTCTCACAAATAGCTAAACACCAACAATATGGCGGAGTTGTTCCTGAAATTGCTTCAAGACTTCATATTTCAAAAATTAGTTATGTTTTAAAAGAAGCAATTAAACAAGCACAAATACAATATCATGATATTGACTACATTGGTTACACTGATCATCCCGGATTAAGTGGTTCGCTTCACATCGGTAAAGTTTGTGCCCAAACAATATCATTAATGTTAAAAAAACCACTCATTGCTTGTAATCACATTGAAGGTCATATTTATAGTGCTGCCATTAATAATGAATTTAAGTTTCCCTTAATAATCTTAGTAGTATCCGGCGGCCATACCCAATTAGTTTTAATGAAAAAACATCTTGATTTTCATATTTTAGGAGAAACTTATGATGATGCTGTCGGTGAAGCTTATGATAAAGTAGCAAGATTGTTAGAACTTGAATATCCGGGTGGACCAATAATTGATAAAATAGCAAAAAAAGGACAAAATATTTTTGAACTTCCATTAGGGAAAAATGATAACAGTTTTGACTTTTCATTTAGTGGTTTGAAATCTGCAGTAGCAAATTTAATTATAAAATTGAACGCTCGCCAATTAAAATTTAGAAAAGAAGATATTGCTTGTTCTTTTCAAGAACAAGCAACTAATATTTTAATTAAAAAATTAACAATGGCAATAAAAAAATATCATCCAAAAATGATAACGATGGTCGGCGGCGTTGCTGCTAATAGTGTCTTACGAACTAAGATTGAAAACTTAGCAACAAAAAATACCACAGTAGTTCTTCCTGATAACAAATACTGTACTGATAATGCTGCGATGATCGCAAGATTAACTTGACAAATAATTAATAATCGTTTAAAAGAAGTTCCTAAAAAATAAAAATCATTCTCATATTAGAATGATTTTTACTATCTATCTATCTATTATCCTGAACTCACATATAATGAACACGGATTATCGCGAACAATCCTTTTCATTATTTGATAAAGCACTTCCATGCCATGATTTATAAAAAGACTTGTAAGATTTTTGATCTTAGTTTTTGTTTTTTTAATAATTTCTAATTCATTTAATACTTTTTCATTAATAATTTCATTATCTTTCAAAACAAAATTAAAATACTGCCATTCTCAATATAAAAATCAATAATATTTTTTAATCTCCCTATCCCTACCTAAGCAAGCAATAATATCTTGCCCAATTTGTAATAACTGATAATGTTTCTTATAACAACTATTAGCCTGTTCACAAACTTGATTAGCAATTTCCTTTTCTATTGTATTACTAAAAATATCATTTAAAATGAAAAAATCCATTTTTCTTTTTTTTCGTAAAGCAACTAAAAATTCAATCAAAATTTGTTACTTTTTTTCACTTAATATTTTTCATAAATTACTATCAATTGAAGTTTGCCCATCTAAACACTGACAATGATACACGGTATTAATTAATTTATATTTATAAAATCCCATTTCATAACTAACAACCTTATAATTTTCATTATGGAATTTATCTTTTAAAATATATTTATGAACTAAAATCCAATCACACTTTTTTAACTTTTTAATAACATCAAAAGTAAACTCATTTAAAGCAATAGTTAAATAAGATTCATCATTAATTTTATGTTCTGAAATATAAAGTCATTTAATTTTATGCAAAGTTTGTTTATCTATTTTTTAACAAAAGTCTTAACAATTTGATCAATAGAAACATTGGTTTTAACTAAAATTAAAAAACTATCAATACTATTTTTATCTATTAGCTTGATAAACTCTTTTTGTAAAAATTTCCCTTTTTCTTTAAACACCTTGTTTATAAAAATTAACTGCTGTTTTTAAAGCTAATATCATCATCTTATCAAATGATTGTTCGCGTTTTTCACTCGTAGTAGCTTCTTTTGTTACTAATGAATCAGATACAGTTAAAATACATCCCACTTGCTTATTTAACACTTTTGCATTAGCAAATAATGCAAAAGCTTCCATTTCTACAGCAATAGTTTGTTTTTCACTTAAAAATCTTTTATATTCTTCAAAATTTTTACGATAAAAAACATCAGAACAATGCACCCTTCCAGATATGATGTTAATATTTTTATCGCTTGCTGTTTTATTAATTAATTCATAAATATTAGGATTAGTTTCGATAGTATCATCATCTGTTGCTCCAACAATCTTAGCATAATTATTTTCACCATACACCGAACTTACATTAATAACATCATACAGTTTTAACTTTTCGTCATATGCGCCTGCGCTTCCAATTCTAATAATTACATCAACATCATAAAATTTAAATAATTCATATGAGTAAATGCCAATTGAAGGACAACCCATCCCGCTACCAGCAATAGTTATTCTTTTCTCTTCATACATCCCTGTAAACATTAACATATTACGAACACTATTTACTAATTGTACATCTTGCAAATAATTTGTTGCAATATATTTTGCTCTAATTGGATCTCCTGGCATTAAAACTATTGTTGCAATGTCCTCTTTTTTAGCACTAATATGTGGCGTCATTCTTTTACCCCCTTTATATTTTAATATCGTTATTATACCATTTTTTAAAATTAATAATTATTTATCAAAGATTAACGGTCGTGTTTAGTTAGTTTTCTTAGGTATTTTTTAAAAAAGAAAAAATAATCATTTACTATAAATCATTTCAATGTGCAAAATTTTAGGGACTGTCCAATTAACTGTGTCTCTAAATAATTAACTTAAATTCACTCTGCTTTGTCTTCAAATTTTACTTCTAAAAAATAATCAGTAACTTTATCAATTTTATCAGGGGGTTTTTGCTTTTTTATAATTTTTTGTTCTACTTCTTCTGAATAGAATTCAGAATGAATTGTCAAGACACAGAATTTTGGACAGGCTCCAAAATAAAATATTTGGCTCCTTCATTCTCTCTCCACTAATTTACATTCCTAAAATATCTTTTAAGCCATTTATATTAATTCCTAAGGCACAAGATAAACTGCTTTATTTATTATTCGTTTATCTTGCTTTACTTTAAAAAGCAATACAATCAAAATAAACAATCGGATAAATCTTCTCTAAATGTTTAATTTGTCACATTTTAACTTCTTCAATAATATCATTAGTTATTTGAATAATTAAACTTTCTGAAACTTCTGCTCCGTGATAGAATTCTTGCAATTGTGCTTTGATATCAGAAATTGTCATTCCTTTTGCATATAAGGAAATTACTTTTTGATCAAAATTATCAAATCTTCTTTGTCTTTTCAGAATAATTACTGGTTCAAAAGTACTATTTCGATCTCTTGGTACATCAGTTGCAATTGAACCATTTTTATAATAATGGTTTTTTGTGTTCTGCCATTTCTTTTATTATGATTCTCATTAGTTTCAGGATAATCTTTAATTTTCGTATTTAACATTCGTTCAGTTAATTTTTTGGTAAATTCCTGAAAAATAGTCTTGCCTTTAAATAAATCTTGTGGATTATCAATATTTTCTAAAAAATAATCAACAACTTTATTAATTGCATCAGGTTTTTTTACTTTTTTTGTCATTTTCTGTTCTTCTTCTTTTAAGTATAATTCAGAATGAATTATCGAAACACAGAATTTTGGACAGGCTCAATTCTTGAAATTTGCTTATTCATTTGTAAAAAGAATTAATATTTTTAAATTCCTTCAATTTCTTTAATTTTTTTAATTGCTTCTTGATAATTTTTAACCTTAAAAATTTTCTTTTTAATAATATCATTGTATTGTAAACTACCTGATATCATCTCATTAATACCATACCCAGGAATTTCAGCAACATCAATATTTGATTGATACAATCTAAAATCACTATAAACACATATTAAATATTTTTCTTCCTTCAAACATTGTTCAAAGGCAAAACCATATTCCATATATGTTCCACTATCACGACCGTCAATATCAAATATTACATATTTTGATTTTTTAATTTCTTCATAATCTTTTTTAAATATCTCTTTATTTTTTGGCGTAGCATTTTCATTATTAAAACTAAACTCAATCGGATTTAAAATTTCAAAATTATCACCTAATTGTTTTCTTAAATTTATTCCTTCTAATTTTCTTTGATTTTGTTCTGCTTCACTAAATAATGGTCCCGCATTATAAACAAATATTTTTTTCATTCTTATTGTCCCTTTCCAAATACTTATCTTTTAATTTCACTACAAAAGTGTAAACACTTTCATAATCATATTATATTTAAAATATTAATGGCAAAGTTGCCAATTTATGAACAAAAAATCCAAAATTATTATTTAGTTTCTAATCCCAGGAAATAAACTTTTGTAAATATTATCTAATTGCTTGTTTCATATAGAGGCGCAGTGGTGCGTGCCCCGCGTTGTTCAAAATATTTCTTCTTAAAAGCACTATTTCGGCTCCTATACATTGCATTACCACCTACCACCAATAAGTGAATAAGATTTATACCAACAAATATTTTCAATAATAATTTCCTGAATCTGCTTTTTTTCTAAAAGCAAGGTATCAACTGATTGACCACAATTAGCATAATATTTTATGATCTTATCATTTTCCTTACTAAAACGAATTGCCATCGCTGATTCACTAAAAAGCTTTTGAATATTATTATTTTCCATATAGTTTTCACGATAAGCAATTCCTTTATTATTAGTAAAATTAGAATTAAAGTCATTAATATTATCACCTATTACCATCATTATTCTTACATTAGACTTGGTTGGTACATAACTATAGCATTTTATGCCTACTAGACTATAAAATTAATTTTTATATTTGTATTTATTTAACATTTGTGTTTCACTTAAAAAATAATATTATCAAAATAGTAGATAAAATTAAAGGTTATGTACTAAGTCGGTCGCGTTTAGTTTTCTTAGGTATTTTTTAAAAAAGAAAAAATAATCATTTACTATAAATTATTTCAATATGCAAATTAAGTATATATTTCTTACGTATGATTTTTGTTGTAAAAAATTATTTTAATGTTGTTTTTATAAGCATTTTACTTAGTTTTTATAACCTTTTATTAAGATTATGTTTGTTAATATTAAATATTTTGTTTTATTACTTATTTTTCAAATAAAACGATAATTAAATTGTAGTTACTTTTCTTTCAAAATTAATCAAATATTTTTCCACCTAACAAAACTTTATGCGCCCCACTAGTCTATTAACTTTTTTTCCTAAAATAGATAATTTATTATTATTAATATATTCATAACAATCTTATTTTTTTTTAAAAAAGAACCCTATTTACTTTTAATTTCTTACCATCCATTCATTACAAAGCATCATTTAATAATTCTTCATGAAAACCTTCATTGATTAAATTCTTTTTTGTATCTTCTAAATGCTTATTTTGTAAATGATTAGAAGTAAAAAAAATCATTGGATTGGCAACCCTTTTTAGGACAATTTTTATATAGACATTTGTTTTCTAAAAGTAACTGGAGATAAATAATTTAAACTGCCATGTATTCTAAGATTATTGTATCAATTAATGTAATCAAATAATTCAAGTTCTAATTGTGCAAGATCATTGAATTTTCTACCATTAATAAATTCTGTTTTAAAAACTTTATAAGTTGCTTCAGCAACTGCATTATCATATGGACAACCCTTCGCACTCAATGATCTTTGAATTTTAAATGTAGATAATAATTGATCAATTATATTATTTTTAAACTCATTACCTCGGTCGGTATGAAATATTTCAATTTTTGATAATGGTCTAGTAATTCGCATAATAGCTTGATAAACCAACTCCGTATTTTTATTTGGTCCGGAACTATAACCAACAATCTCGCGATTATACAAATCAATTAGGAGACACACATAAAATCATTTAAAACCCACTTTTATATAAGTCAAGTCACTAACGATGGTTTCATTTATTTTTCTATTATTAAAGTCTCGGTTTACAATGTTATTTACTGGATCATTATTTACTTGAATATTTTTGCATTTAAGTCTTGTTTTTGTGTACTTTGATATCAAATTATTGTTTTTTATAATATTTCTAATTTTATGTCTAGATAGGTTAATACTTTTATGAGCTAATACTACTTTGATTTTTCGGGCTCCATAGACTTGGTGGCTTGCGTTAAATGCACTGATAATTTCTTGATTATAATTATTCACTATTTTCCTTGTGTATTTATTAATTTGATAATAGTAATTGGATTTTGAAATATTTAATAATTTACACATTTTTCTTATCGAATATTTTTTCTTATTGCTATTAATTATTGTTATTTTTTGGCCATTATCAGTGCGAATTGCTTTAAAATGTCATTTTCCATTTTTAAGTCTTTAAGTTCTTTTCGTAAAGTTATTATTTCATTTTCTTCTAGTTTGCGATTGTCTTTTGCTTTAAATGAACCAGAATTATTATAATTTTTAACTCAACTATAAATAGTTGGTTTTGGTAAATTATATTCTTTCCCTAAATTAATAACACTTTTGCCATTTTTGTATAGCATGACAATTTATTTTTTAAATTCTTCAGAGTATGAGGTTTTATTTCCCATTTTTATATTCCTTCTTTATTAATAATTTCGAAGTCTATATAATTATGGTCCAACTTATTGTAGTCTATCCACAAGATGATAATACAACAGATTATAGTTTAATATGTACAAATGATTTTGAAATTGAAATTAAAAAAGATAGCACTGATATTGACTTACCAGAAACAACTATTAACTTTGACGGTAATCACAAATACAGCGATGTTATTGATAACCTTGATTATTTAATGATTCATCGTGGTGATTTTGATAAATTTAATTACTCTTATCTTTATTGAACAGCAGTATTTAATTTCATTAATACTTTAGAAAAAGGGTATTAAAAAGAATTTACCATTAAAAATCATGGTTTTAAAAACGAAAGCTATTTTTATCACAAAACTTCTAGTAGTAAAGATGAAATTAAAACAAATATTTTGAAAATTAAAGCTTTTAATAAAACCTTAATTGCGGGCAATAACTATTTACAATTATTACACGATGAAAGTGAAATCTGAAAATATGACACTACAAATGCTAACGATTATTACTTAATTAAGTATCTTTTTGGTGCCTTAAATTATCTTAATGTTAAATTTAGTTTTTTGAGATACGATCCTGAATTAAAAAATGACATTTACCTTTATTTTAAAAACAACATTCCTAGTATAACAACAGCTAGTACAAAAATGTTTTTGACGAAATCTATGAAATTCTTGGCAATTTCTTTTCCAGTTTATTTTATGCGACTTTTGATATGGACGAAAAAACTCATACCGAAATTGATTTTAAAGGCGTAGTTAATTATAACAAGAACTATTTTATTCAAATTGGTTTCTTTTATCGTTCGTTAATTACTTTTTATCCCAAAAAATACTTAGTAAATATTATAGGAGACTTAGAATTATTACTAAGAAGTTATTTTTTTACTTTTGATAAAAAACGCACCAAGAAAATTTTAATGCTATTAAAAATAATAACAGTATCTATCAAATTGAATTTAATGTTCTTAAATCTTACGACAATAAACTGATTACCTTGCCAACCAGCAAGACTGCTAACAGCATTAATTACTTCAATACGGACATTGATATTCGCTATGGCATTAATATTTTTACCTTAACTTTTTCTTTGTATCATAAAACAAATACCTCTAATTATAATTTTAAAATTTATGACTTTAATGTTCTTAACTCCACAGCGTTTATACCTGATGGTTCAACCAGCTCGGAATGAGATGACATAATCCCGCCAGCAAATTGTAAATATTCTGGACGATGAATCCCTACTTTTAATGACATTGGCTGTGCCATTCAAAATGCTTGTATCAAAATGATTAATTGAATGCTAACGGCTTCGCAAATCATTACAATTTTACGAACATTAGCAATTATTGCCAAAGCGACAGTTAACTTTTCAACCGCAATTTTCCCAATTTTTAAAACAGTACCCGCCTTTTACTATACCTTTCAATTTTTAATCGTTTTTGCCATTTTTCTAATGATATTAAGAATTTTTGTATAATGTATATATATATATATTGAAAAAATAAAATAAAGGAGTTAATTTTATGAAATTTTTAAATATAACCGCTGTTTTAGGGTTAATAACACTACCAATAATCGGCTGTTCTAAAAAAATAAATGAACCAGTAAAACAAAAAAATAAAGATAGTAATAAAGAAAGAAGATAATATCAATCTAAATGAAAAATTACCAGAATTTAAAAAATTAAACGATTTTACTTTCAAATTTATACAATCAGAATTCTCTAGTAATAAAAATAAACAAGATGAAATAAGACAATTAATAACTACATATGAAACCAAAGCAGGAAAGAGAGAATGAGTAATTAATAAAAAAATAACAATTAAAGCACAAGGCACAAATTTTAAATGACTACAAATAAGATGATAATACAACAGATTATAGTTTAATATGTACAAATAATTTTGAAATTGAAATTGAAAATCCTTAATAACTAAATTAAAAAACTGTTAAAATACCACCTTTTTAAGATAGTATTCTATGACGATAATATTTTTAAACAACTTTTTCATTTTTTCTATTTTGACAAAATAAAAACCAGTAATTTAATTAAATTACTGGTTCGAATATTTTTCTTATTTTATCACAAGAGATTAAATTGTTGTGCTTGTTTCAATTAAAGTTATTGTTCTAAATAGCTAATATCGTTTTTATAAAACATTATACTATAGTAGTAACTGTATTTGTTTTTACTGGCCCTTCTCTCTCTGATGAAAAAATGCCCCACCGTTAAATGTTATTTTATCATTGTTTTTATCTATAGTAATTTCATTGGGTAATAAACTATATTTTTGTAAAATTTGTATTACTTCTGTAATTGATAATGTAACTATTTGTTATTTATTGTTATCATTAATTATTTTGGCAGTAATATTTCCTGTAATTTTTTGTTTTAAATTTAATATAACTTTAGATGTAATTATTCTTACTGGATAAGTAATTTTTAATTTTTCATTGAGATTAAGTTCAAATTTATCAGCGGGTTCCTTAAAAATACTTAAAATCATTTCTTGTTCTTGTTTATTTGTGTTTGATAAATCAAATTCATTTGATAATACATTAATGATTTCAGAATTTTTATTATTTATATTTGTAAAATCTGTTAATTTCATTTCATCATCAGCATTTATGTTTCAACCATTTAATTTATTTTCTTGTTTTGTTTTAGTTAATCCTGTTGTAATTTGAAATACTAATTTTGATTTTGAATTATATTCACAAGCAGGTACATTAAATGATCTTGTATTTGGAGTTTTATTGATAATTTCTCTATCAGAACATACATTTTTAGGAACATTAGATCATAAAAATGTATGTTCTTTTTTTGTTATTTCAATATCTGAAAAATTTAAATTATTAGTATCAATATAATTTATTTTCTTAAATTTTAAATTAGGGTTTTCATCACGAAACTTAAAAAATACTGCTCTTTTAATTAATTCATTTAAATTAATAACATTAATTTCATTTTTATTTTTAATTTTATAATTAACAGTAACTTCACCAAAATAATTATTACTATTATTTTTTGCTTTAATTGTGGTTGATATATTTGTTTTATTAATTATTTCTAATTGCGAAATATCTAAATTAGGATTTAGATAATTTAATTCACTTAAAATTGCACATTATCAGAATTATTATTAATTTGTCCCAAATTTGAATTTAAATTATACTGACTATATTCATAAACATTTTTATCTCATGAGCCAACATATAATTTGTTGTTTAAAACCACACCAGAAGATATAACTTCTCCATTTGTTTTAATAACAATTTTTTGTTGTTCTGTGGCCGGATCATATTCATAAACATTGTTATCTGACGAACCAAAATATAGTTTATTATTAAATACTACACCAGAAGATTCAATTTGCTCTTTTGCTGTAATAACAATTTTTGCTCTATTTATATTTTCATTATTGCTTCGTTTTTGTCTTTTATCATTTATATTTTCTAATTGCTCTTGTTTTTGATAAGGATTATTGGCAACGATTCCCGCTATTCCACCACTTGATATTGTTATTGTACTTAATAAACTAAGTAATTTTTTCATATTAATTAAATCCCTTTCGTGAATTTTTACTAATTAATAAAATTTACCAAACAATCAACATCCTTCCTTAAATTTTTAGAGTCTAATTATAATATAAATTGATTATAACTTATTAAAATAAGAATTTTTATCATTTTTTCAGGTTATTAAATACTAATTCTAAAAAAAATTATCATTAAAACAGAAAAATAAACTAACGAAATTTAACTTTGTTAAAATCACTACCAAGAAAGGCGATTTTTTATGTTAGAAATTAAAAATAATTTAAAAACTATAGAAAACAAGCATTGATTAAGTCTATTTACAACCCATAAAAATATGTACACCAATAAATGTGAACAATTAGCCAACGAATATGAAAAATTAGATGAGTACTTATATAAATATCATTATCGCTTAAAACAAGGTTATAAAGTAGTTCATTTTGCATCAAGAACAATTATTACAATTTTTGGTGAAGTTGTTTTTAAACGACGCCAATATAAATATTGAAATCAAAAATCAGGTAAATTTGAATATGTATGTTTATTAGATAAAGAAAATTGGTTTATTGCCTAAACAACGCATTTATTTTGATGTTCAATTTAAAGTTTTAAGTCTTTTGGGTGATGGTAAACGCTATCGCGATATTTTAGATGCTCTAAATCATTGTTATATTTCAAAAGGTAGTATTTCAAATATTTTAAATAAATATGATATTGCTGAATATTTTCAACTAGCAGAAAAAGAAACTAAAAATATAGTTGATATCAAAAATAAGAATTTATATATTCAACTAGATGAAAAATTTTTAGCGACATTAGATCAGAAAGTTAAACAAGACCAAAGAATTCGTTTAGTTACTTTTCATACCAGACATAAAGAAAAAAATTACAAAAATGCTCGTAGAGAATTAGAAAACAAACGAGGTTATTTTCTAATGTTAAAAGTTGGTAAACGAATAAATACGATGGATTATCGTGATTTATTAATTAAAGAATTACAAAAAGATTATTTGAATATCAATTATGACAGAATAATTGTTTGCGGCGATGGTGATGCTTGAATTAGAGAAATTGTCAATAGTTTTGGTAATGTTAGATATATTTTAGATGGTTATCACACTATTAAAAAATTAAAACAAACGATATTTATATTTAATATTGTTTTTGAAAATCGTAAAGTAGCACTAAATAGTTGAATTAAATTATATAAGGACGGAAATCATCAAGAATTAATCAAAATTATTCGTAATATTGTTAAAAATGAATTAAATAAAGATATTAAAACAAATTTAAGAAAGGCGAGTAATTATTTCAATAATAATAAGCAAGGTATTCATCATCAAAATTTAGAATGAAATATCGGTTGTAGCATTGAAAGTGATGTATCGCATTTAGTAAAACAACAATTAGGATATGGAGCAAAAATATATCATCATAAGAATTTAAATAACCTATTACATTTAAGAATGGCAAATTTAAACAAATTAAATGTATTACATTACATTAATGAAAATATTAATTCAGAAATAAAAATCAGAAAAGAAATATATAAAACTTCATTATGAAATAAATATAATAAGAAAAATGATGATAGTTGAATCAGCAAAGGCAACATTGTATATACAAATAAATATATTACATTTAAGTAAGTAAAAATATTAGTTAAAATTTAATAAAATTAATAATTTTTTATTGTGTAAAAATTCAATAATATGATAAAATGAAAAAGAATGAAAATGACAACAACAAGAAAGGCAGGGTTAGTTTGGTGATTAAATAATATAATTAGCTGATTGTTTTACTTCTTCAAAGCAATACCCAAGAAAACTAAACGCGACCAAAATAAGATTTAGATATTTTTTTCAATAAAAAAATAATATAATATAATTAAGGAGGTTTATCAAATGCAATTCGTTATTCGCGGTAAAAATATTGAAGTAACTGAGGCGATTCGTAAACGCATTATTAATAGTTTAGAAAAAATTAGTAAGTATAAAATTATTAATCTTGATGATTCAATTCATGTTGAAGTAAGAACTTATAAAGAAAATTTAAGTCGTGTTCGTGTTGTTCTTGATTTAAAAGGAAAGAGTAATCATTTACAAGCCGAAGCCCGGCATATTGATTTGTACGCTGCCGTTGATGAAGTGCGTCATAAGTTAGAAGAACAATTACGAAGAATGAAAGACCGTTGAATTCCGCGCGGTAAAGAAAAATTTACGAAAGTAGAATTTCCTCTTGACTTAACATTAGATGAGGATGTCTAATGCCATTATTAAATTAGATAAAATATCTTTTATTTTAAGAATTTATTGCTATAATTAACCCAGAGTTTTAACTCTTGGTGGAGGTGATGGGTTAATTTAATAAATTAGCATTTGGAAATTAAATATTTATTTTGTATAAAAATAACCAAAGAAGTTATTGTAAAAATAAAATTTCAAAGTAAAATGATATATATAGTAAAATAAATGAAAAGGGAGAATTAAATATGAAATTATCAGGATTAAGATTAATAACAGCTTTAGCAGGATTTCCTGCTATCATAGCATTACCAATTATTGGTTGTGGCGCAAAAAAAGACGCAGAAACTACAGTTAATGTTACTGATACCGATAAAGCAATTGATAAGATTACGATTGAAGAGGGTGATGCTTTAACAGTTAATAACGCAAAAGGATGAACTGATAAGAGTGTTCTTGAATTGATTCAGACAAAAGTTAATACTAAAATTAAAGGTGTGGATTCCAACGCTAAAGAGGTTGTGGTAGCATTAGTTGGAACAATTCCAAAAGCCCCCGGAGCAAGCAACAGTGCTGAAGTTAAATTTACTGTAAAAGCAAAAGCTGCTGCTGATGGAACATTTTTGAAAGAATTTACAATTAAAGTTAATCAAGCAGAAGAATAGTAATATCGTAATTTATAAAAAGCGATAATTCTTATTATAAAAAAATACACTTACAGTTGTAAGTGTATTTTTTTATAAAAATTATTTATTAATTAAATTCCTTGAAAAACTAATATTTGTTAGTAAAATATTTATATAAAAAAACTTAGAAAGAGGGATTAATTATTTATGAAGTGACTTGACTTATACCGTTTTTAACAAGTTTGACATTAACACCACTAGTTTATTGTGATGCCGCTTAGTAGTTGTGGCATTATTGAGATGAAAAAGTCAGGAAGTTTAGATAGTCGAATTAGTAGTTTGCCAGATACTGTGGAAATTAAAGATATTCCTCCAGCTAAGTGAAATTTTTTTGGTTTGCAATTGTATGCCGTTATGGATTTGATAGAAAGACTTTGAATGGATTTAAATAAAGCGAAAGTTAATTCAAACTTTGATGAAAGTTTTCAGTTTTATACATACTATAATGTTGTCGAGTTAATAATTACTGTGCGAGCAATGCCCAAATAAAAAGAAAAAAAAGAAGTTAAATATATTTTTACAATAGACTTGGTACATAACCTTTAATTTTATCTACTATTTTGATAATATTATTTCCTATATGAAGGGTAAATGTTAGATAAATACAAAGACGAAAATTAATTTTATAGTTTAATAGGCATAAAATATAAAACCTTTATGAAAATGGCAGAAATTTTAAAAGAAGTTGAAACTAAACAAAAACAAATTGGTGTCAAACCAAATAAATTATCAATAGAGCAAAGATTACTTATGACTTTAGAATAATGAAAAGAATATATTACATATCGTTTTATTGCAAAAAAATATAATATTAGTCATGTTAGTTGTATTCGTAATATCTTTTGATTTGAAAATACTTTAATAAAAAATAGTCACTTTCATATACCTGGCAAAAGGATATTGTTGGAAAATAAGGGTACTACTAATAATTTATTAGCAATTGATGCTACAGAAATTTCAGTTGAAAGAATTAAAAAAAACTAAAATTATTATTTTCTGGTAAGAAAAGGCAACATTCATTAAAATCGCAAATAATTATTGATTTATTTAGCAATAAAATTATTTCAGTAGATTTTTGTTATGGCAATATTTATGATTATAAGTTATTTTTAAAATCAAATACACTTATAAATCCAAAAATAGAATTAGTTGCTGATTCAGCATATCAAGGTTTGCAAAATATTCATAAAAATAAATTATTGCCAATTAAAAATAGTAAAAATAATCCTTTAAATCCAGATAAAAAGGAATATAAAAATTTTTTAAGTAAAATTAGAATTGCCATTGAGCATGTTTTTGCTAGATTAAAAAGATTTAAAATACTAGTTTATCGCATTATCATCGCAATAAGATTAGAAGTTTTGGATTACGATTTAACTTAATTTCAAAAATATATAATTTTGAATTAAGCTATTTCTAGTTATAGTTATGTACCAAGTCTAATGAAAGCAGATAAACAATTCTTTTTAACTAATATCTTGTAAAATTAGTGATTTCCCAGTAATATAACTTATATAACAAACAATACATGAAAAGAAGAATTAAATATTAAAAAAAGTTTTATAGCATTTTTAGCGACCTTAACATTAACCCCCATGACATTGGTGACAGTAATGCCGACGGCATCTTGTAGTTTAAAAAGTTGATGCTCGCATTAATGCGTTGCCAGATACTACTGTAGAAATAAAAGATGTTCATGAGAAATGGTGATATGTTCATGATTTTATTGGTCTAATTACATATGATATATATTGAATAAGTTAGGATTAAGAATTGATGAGGCGGTGTCGCAGATTGATTTTGTTGATCCTGGAGAAATTGATGTAACTGGTAATACTGTCACTGTAGATATTACTATTAAGGCGTTAGAAGGAAAAGGAACAGCATCCAAAACAGTTAAATATAATTTTACTAAAAAAGTAGTAAGTTGGATTTTTAGTCGTTAATAATATTTAAATCTTAATCATATTAATTTTGAAATACATTTACAAATGTAAATGTATTTTTCTTTTTTTTAAATAATTTTATAAATCCTTTTAAAAATTGTTATTTTCTAATATAATTGCTTATGGAAATTAATATTTCAGGGAGTTTTAAATGGGTGTTATTTTAAAAAATATTAGTATTGATTATGGTGAAACATTAGCGATCAATAATTTTAATATGTATGTGAAAACAGGACAATTAGTTACTTTGTTAGGACCATCTGGTTGCGGAAAATCAACAACGCTTTATGCGATTGCGGGATTATTGCAAGTTAATCAGGGACAAATTATTTTTAATGATAAAGATGTAACTAAACGGTCACCGCAAAATCGTAATATTGGTTTAATATTCCAAAATTATGCTTTATATCCGCATTTAAATGTTTTTAAAAATATTGCTTTGCCTTTATATCAAGATAAAAAATTTAAACGAACTGTTAAAAACAGTAATACTAATATTCGGTTATTAATTAAAGATTTGCAAGATAGTGGTTTAAATGTTGAAAAACAAAGATTTAAAAATCAAATTGCAATATTACTTTCTGAGTATTTAGAAACTTATGATAAGTTAGTTAATGAAATGATTGTTAATTATTTAGCAGATATTTTTAAATTTCATAAGCGTGAAGCTGCAATAATTTATAATGAAAAGCATTTAGAAACATTTCGTAATCGGATTCATAGTCAGTGATATGATCAATCAAGATTAGCCGTTCATATTAAATATTGTGATTTTTTAAATTTAATTTATCATAATATTTCACAGTTAAAAATAACTATTAATAATAATTTAAGTAGTTTTAAAACAACAAATAAGAATTTTAAAACTAGAGAAATTAATTTTGCAATTGATAAGTTTTTACTACAAATGAAATATAATTATTTAAATTCTGCTAAAAATAAGTTAAATGCTTTAAAAATTGTAATGAAAGATCATCAAAAAGCATATAATGAATTAGTTAAAAATTTTAAACAGCAACAGAAAAAAGATCACACTTTACAATATAGTTTGATTCATAGTAAGTATGTGAATTTTTTTAAGAAACATCAACAATTATGAGATAAAGAAGAACAAAAGGGGCTTGATAAGTATCAAAAGAAAATTGGTAATAATTTATTAGCGGCTTATGATGTTATGTTAATAAAATTAACAGCAATTGCTAATGAATATTATCAGTTATTACCAGCATTAATAACAATGAAAACTGATGAGCAATTAAATAACGAATTACAAGCATTAAAGCAACAATTAACTTCATTTAGAAAAGAAGTTAGTAAAAGTGTTAATCTTGTTGCTCAGCAAGTAGAAATTACTAATCAATTAAAGAAACGACCAGGTAATTTATCTGGTGGTCAACAGCAAAGAGTGGCGATCGCGAGAGCAATTGTTAAAGCTCCAGATATTTTATTGTTAGATGAACCGTTATCTAATCTAGATGCCAAGTTAAGAGTAACAACAAGAGAGTGAATTCGGCGTTTTCAACAAAAATCACAAATTACAGCAATTTTTGTAACTCACGATCAAGAAGAAGCAATGTCAATATCTGATTATATTTATATTATGAAGCAAGGGGTATTACAACAAGTTGGAACACCACATGAAGTGTATAATCAACCAGTTAATAAATTTGTTGCACAATTTATTGGCAATCCCACAATGAATTTTTTTAATGGGATAATTGATAAACAACATAATATTTGAATTGATGAGATTAAAATTGGTAAAGCCATAAAAGCTAAACCTGGCTATATTACTATTGGTATTCGCCCTGAAGATTTAAAATTAAATAGTGATTCATTAAATACTAAGTTTGTTAATAAAAAACCTTTAATTGGTGAAATTTCTTTGTTTGAAGAATTAGGTCGGAGCGCCTTTGTAACTATTAAGATTAGAAATAATGAATATGTTAAAACAGTTTGTGATATGGATGAAGATAAGTTTTATGAACACGGTGAAAAGGTAAAAATTAATTTTGTTAAAAAGACGATTTTTTTATTTGATCCAGAAACTGAATTAACTGTAGAGGTTGTTTAATGGCTAGTAAAAAACCGATTGAAAAATCTTTACAAACAAAATCTTCACAAAATTTTTTTAATTATTTAAAGCGATATTACAAAAAACCTAATAATGCTCAAAAACGCGATAGTACTCTTATTTCATTAATTTGGTTAACGCCAGCATTAACATTATTAGGAATATTTATGTTTTATCCAATTTTTATTGTTGCTAGAACAGCTGTTAATGGTGGTCCGGAAATTGATTTTAAATTTTCATGAAAGCATTTTGAATTAGTATGAAAAAATCATGAATTTCAAATTGCTTTAAAAAATTCCTTAATTTATTCAACAGCAGTTGTACCTTTATCATTAATTATTTCATTGATAGTTGCTAAGTTGTTAACTGGCATTATGTCAAAATGAATTTTTAATTTTTTGCAAGGTATTTTCTTTTTGCCATATGTTACTAGTGCAATGGCTGTTACTATGACTTTTGCTTTTATTTTTAGTCCTGAAGGAGTTATGAATACTTTGTTTGTTCTTTTTTATTTGGAAAAACGACCTTGATTAAATGATGCTAATTATGCAATTTTAGTTTTAATTATTTATGGAATATGAAAATCATTACCTTTTAATATCATTATGCTAACAACAGCGTTATTAAAAATAAATAATCAATATTATCAAGCTGCCGCTATTGATGGGATAAGTAAAATTAAGCAGTTATTTAAAGTGACGATACCTTTAGTTATTCCGATGTTAATTTACTTATTTACTATTGGGTTAATTGATTCTTTTAAAATATTTCCTTTAGGATTATATGCTAATTATATTCAAGCATCTACTTATCAGATTCAAACAGTTGTTTTTTGAATTTTTCAACGCCGAATGAATGCTAGTTACAATGAAGCAGCAGCAGCTTCAATAATCTTAATGATAATTATTTTATTAATTACAATTGTAACGCGAATTATTAGTAAACAATTATCAAGAAAATATAGTTAGGAGATTTTATTGATGAATAATTTCGGCAAGAAAATTAATGAATTGTTAAAGATGCATTGCAATAAAATTGGTTTGTGATTTAAAACTTGAGTCAGTCACCAAAATGTTGTGCGCAAAACTAATTTTACACAACAAATGGCCGGAAATAAAGGTTGAAAAAAATGAATTAGCATTGCAATTCGGTTCTTATTTTTATTAGTTATGGCTATTATTGTTGTTTTTCCATTTTACTGAATGATTATTACTTCATTTAAAACTGATGATGATTTAGATCCAACTAAGCCGCAAGGATTATGACCCGAAATTTGAACTTTTAAGTGGTATACATATCTTTTAGAAAATTCACAAATTAATGTTGGCAAGTATTTATTTAATTCATTTTTAGTAGCATTTCTTTCCACAATATTTAAATTATTTATTTGTGCTTTAGCGGGATTTGCTTTAGCACATTATCAGACAAAGTTTCGAGAAGCAATATTTATTTTGTTGTTATCAACACTAATGATTCCCGGGGAAGCGATTATGATTGGGCAATATTTGCTAATTTTGCGAATTGTATGAGATGATACCGCAGAAGCATTAGTAATTCCATTTATTGCTTCGGCTTTTACAATTTTTATGTTACGCCAAGCATTTGAAGGTATTCCGAAATCAATTGTTAGTGCTAGTAAGATTGATGGGTTATCAACTTTTAAATTCTTTTGAAAAGTAGCATTGCCATTAGTTCAACCAGTATTATGAACAGCGGGATTAATATCTTTTATTGCTAGTTGGAATGCAGTATTATGACCAGTAACAGTTTTAGATGCTGATTCAAAATGAGCAACTTTACCAATGTTATTATGAGAATTAATTCAAGTAACAGAACCAGGACCTAATAATCCAAGTATGCTAAGAGATCCACAACATTTAAAAATGGCGTCTGCTGTTATTTCTATTTTGCCGATGATTGTTTTATATTTACTTACCAAGAAACGCATTATTAATAGTGTTACAAAAGATGGTAGTGGAACTAAGGGCTAGGATTTAGCAGGAAGGAATAACAATTAATGAAAAAAATTAAGGCAATGTTAACAGCAACAATTTGATTAGGTTCGATTTTAACAATTTTTGCTTGTAGTCATTCGGAACGAAATGTCATTATGACAACTTATTTTAAAAAAGGTCAATTTCAATGAAATGCTTTAGAAAAGATTATTAATAATTTTAATGCCGACAATGTTAATAACTCGGAATTTGATCATCGCAAAATAATTTTAAAATTTGTTCAAAATAATGGTGTTGAGAAGGAAGTTAATGCTGGTTATTATGGTGTGAGAAAATTACCTAATTTGTTTACTAGTTATACTGATGAGGTTGTTAAATACTCTAAAACTTTACAAGAACAGTTAGTTGATGTTAAGATTCCCGATCTTAGTTCTTTTATTGATAAACCAAGCATTATTGATTCTTATTGACAAGAAACAATGTATAAGGATAAACAATATACAGTTCCCATTGGAAAATCATTAGATTTAATGTTTATTAATAAGAAATTATTGTTAGAAGTATTTGCTAAAGTTGATGGTTTAACTCCCCAAGCAAATTTATTATTACCACTTGGAGATAATTTAATTAATTATCAAGGAATGAATGGAAAATGAAAAGTTAATAAAAGTATTAATTGAAGTAAATTTCAAGACCAACTTAATGTTTTAAAAGAGTGAAATTCTCTTGAAACAATGAAAGCAGGAATTATTACTTGAAGTAGTTATCTTAGTTTATTGCAAGTAACTAGTCATTTATTAAAAAATTTAGCTAATTTAAAGAATCTTAATGAAGTATATGCAGTAGCAATGGATGATTTACTTAATGGATTATATGCGCAATATGCTAATAATGAGGCATTAAATTCTGAAACAAAAACTAATGAATTTCTTTATCGTGAAAATAGTGGTGGTAAATTCGTTTTAAACTTAAAAGGAAAGTCTTTTGAAATATTGCAGAAATATTTAAGCGATCTTCAAAAGTTAAAAGATTTAGCCAATCGCACGTCTAATGATATTAAGCGCAATACAGGATTGCATGTTAAATCACCAACAGCAACATCACCACAGGGGACATTTGCTAGTATCTTATTTAATCAATCTAAAACTTTAATCGGTACTGGTTCAACATCAGGAGTTCAGTTTTTGTTACAGGAAAAGCGACTTAAACCTGAGGATATTTGAGCATTACCATTACCGTTTTCTACTGGTGGTAAGTATGTTATTCAACAAGGTCCGGGAATTGCCATGTTTAAGATGAATGACCCGATTAAAGATAAAATTTCCGAAGCATTTATTAAATATGTAACATCACAAGAAGCTAATGAAGTTTATGCTTTTGATTCAGGATATTGGCCGATTAATAAAACTTCCTATGAAGCCGGCTCTTCTTATGGTCAAAAATTACATGATGCTCCGCCAGAATCTTATTTACAGGTTATTGCACAAGTATGAGAATTGATGAATTCAAAGAAAATAACAACCGCCTCGCTACCATTAACGCAGTGAGGAGCAATATTTCGTCAAACTGCATTAAAGTCATTAAATATTTTTCATCAAGATTTATTAAATGCGTCATATCCCGGAAGATTATTAAGTGAGAAAGAATTTTTAAATATTCTTAAAAGGCAAATTAAAGATGACGGGATTCATGATTTTATTATTGAACAATAAGGTTTTAAATATTTTTTATTAAGATATTTTAAAAATGTAACTAAATATATTTAGTTACATTTTTTAGATTGAAATATAATAAAACATCATTCTAGTAAATTTCCTTATGTTATAATAAAATTAAGGTTATTAATTAAGGGGGTTATAAGTTTAACCTATTTATTATTTTATATTAATCTAATATTTTATTAAGGTCGCGTTTAGTTTTCTTAGGTATTGCTTTGAAGAAATAAAACAATCAGCTAATTCTAATTATATTATTTAATTACTAAACTAACCACCCCTTCCTTATTATTGTCATTTTTATTCGTTTTCGTTTTATCATATTATTGAATTTTTACACAATAAAAAATTATTAATTTTATTAAATTTCCACTAATATATATTAATTTATATTTTTACTTACTTAAATCTATTATATTTATTTGTTACAGCATTACCTGGATTGACAACCCTTTTTAGGACAATTTTTATATAGACATTTGTTTTCTAAAAGTAACTGGAGATAAATAATTTAAACTGCCATGTATTCTAAGATTATTGTATCAATTAATGTAATCAAATAATTCAAGTTCTAATTGTGCAAGATCATTGAATTTTCTACCATTAATAAATTCTGTTTTAAAAACTTTATAAGTTGCTTCAACAACTGCATTATCATAAGGACAACCTTTATTGCTTAATGATCTTTGAATTTTAAATGTAGATAATAATTGATCAATTATATTATTTTTAAACTCATTACCTCGGTCGGTATGAAATATTTCAATTTTTGATAATGGTCTAATAATTCGCATAATAGCTTGATAAACCAACTCCGTATTTTTATTTGGTCCGGAACTATAACCAACAATCTCGCGATTATACAAATCAATTAGGAGACATACATAAAATCATTTAAAACCCACACTTTTATATAAGTTAAGTCACTAACGATAATTTCATTTATTTTTCTATTATTAAAGTCTCGGTTTACAATGTTATTTACTGGATCATTATTTACTTGAATATTTTTGCATTTAAGTCTTGTTTTTGTGTACTTTGATATCAAATTATTGTTTTTCATAATGTTTCTAATTTTGTGTCTAGATAGGTTAATACTTTTATGAGCTAATACTACTTTGATTTTTCGAGCTCCATAGACTTGGTGGATTTCGTTAAATGCACCGATAATTTCTTGATTATAATTATTCACTATTTTCCTTGTGTATTTATTAATTTGATAATAGTAATTGGATTTTGAAATATTTAATAATTTACACATTTTTCTTATCGAATATTTTTTCTTATTGCTATTAATTATTGTTATTTTTTGGCCATTATCAGTGCGGCTTGCTTTAAAATGTCATTTTCCATTTTTAAGTCTTTAAGTTCTTTTCGTAAAGTTATTATTTCATTTTCTTCTAGTGCGCGATTGTCTTTTGCTTTAAATGAACCAGAATTATTATAATTTTTAACTCAACTATAAATAGTTGGTTTTGGTAAATTATATTCTTTCCCTAAATTAATAACATTTTTGCCATTTTTGTATAGCATGACAATTTGTTTTTTAAATTCTTCAGAGTATGAGGTTTTATTTCCCATTTTTATATTCCTTCTTTCTTAATAATTTCGAAGTCTATATAATAATTATGGTCCAACTTATTGTAAACTATCCAATATATAATTTATTATTTAATACTACTCCTGCAGATTCATTTCATCCATTTGTTGTAATAACAATTTTTTGTTGTCCCGTTGTCGGTGTCGGATCATACTCATAAACATTATTATCTCCTGAACCAAAATAAAGTTTATTATTGAAAATAATACCCGAAGAGCGAATTCCTTTGTTGGTATGAATAACAATTTTTGTTTTACTAATTTTATTATTTTCATTATTATTTCGTTTTTGTTTTTTTATGATTTATATTTTCTTAATTATTAATAGTTTGTTCTTGTGTCTGGGCGGGTGAATTACCAACAACCCCCATTATTCCACTCACTACTTGCTATTGTTATTGTACTTAATAAACTAAGTAATTTTTTCATATTAATCAAATCCTTTTCGTTAATTTTTACTAATTAATAGAATTTACCGAACAATCAACGCCCTTTCTCAAACTTGTACAGTCTAAATTAATACAAGTTGATTATAACTTATTAAATAAGAATTTCTATCATTTTTTCAGGATATTGAATACTAATTCTAAAAAAAATTATCATTAAAACAGAAAAAATAAACTAACGAAATTTAACTTTGTTAAAATTATTCTACCAAGAAAGGCGATTTTTTTTATGTTAAAAATTAATAATAACGTAAAAACCGTAGAAAACAAACATTGATTTAGTTTATTTACAATCCATAAAAATATGTACACCAACAAATGTGAACAATTAGCTAATGAATATGAAAAATTAGATGAATACTTATATAAATATCATTATCGGTTAAAACAAGGTTATAAAGTAGTTCATTTTGCTTGAAGAACAATTACTACAATTTTTGGTGAAGTTGTTTTTAAGCGACGCCGATATAAATATTGAAATCAAAAATTAGGGAAATTTAAATATGTATGTTTATTAGATAAAGAAATTGGTTTATTGCCTAAACAACGCATTTATTTTGATGTTCAATTTAAAGTTTTAAGTTTTTTGAGTGATGGTAAACGCTATCGCGATGTTTTAGATGCTCTAAATCATTGTTATATTTCAAAAGCTAGTATTTCAAGTATTTTAAATAAATATGATATTGCTGAATATTTTCAACTAGCAGAAAAAGAAACTAAAAATATAGTTGATATCAAAAATAAGAATTTATATATTCAACTAGATGAAAAATTTTTAGCGACATTAGATCAGAAAGTTATAAACAAAAAACCAAAGAATTCGTTTGGTTACTTTTCATACCGGACATAAAGAAAAAAATTACAAAAATGCTCGTAGAGAATTAGAAAACAAACGAGGTTATTTTCTAATGTTAAAAGTTGGTAAACGAATAAATACGATGGATTATCGTGATTTATTAATTAAAGAATTACAAAAAGATTATTTGAATATCAATTATGACAGAATAATTGTTTGCGGCGATGGTGATGCTTGAATTAGAGAAATTGTCAATAGTTTTGGTAATGTTAGATATATTTTAGATGGTTATCACACTATTAAAAAATTAAAACAAACGATATTTATATTTAATATTGTTTTTGAAAATCGTAAAGTAGCACTAAATAGTTGAATTAAATTATATAAGGACGGAAATCATCAAGAATTAATCAAAATTATTCGTAATGTTGTTAAAAATGAATTAAATAAAGATATTAAAACAAATTTAAGAAAGGCGAGTAATTATTTCAAAAACAATAAGCACAGTATTCATCATCAAAATTTAGAATGAAATATCGATTGTGGCATTGAAAGCGATGTATCGCATTTAGTAAAACAACAATTAGGTAGGATATAGAGCAAAAATATATCATCATAAGAATTTGAATAACCTATTACATTTAAGAATGGCAAATTTAAACAAATTAAATGTATTACATTACATTAATGAAAATATTAATTCAGAAATAGAAATCAGAAAAGAAATATATAAAAATTCATTATGAAATAAATATAATAAGAAAAATGATGATAGTTGAATTAATTATAAAGGTAATGCTGTAACAAATAAATATAATAGATTTAAGTAAGTAAAAATATAAATTAATATATATTAGTGGAAATTTAATAATATTAATAATTTTTATTGTGTAAAAATTCAATAATATGATACAATGGTAATGAATAAAAATGACAATAACAAGAAAGGTGGGGTTGGATGGTTTACAATAAGGTTGGACCATAATTATTATATAGACTTCGAAATTATTAAGAAAGAAGGAATATAAAAATGGGAAATAAAACCTCATACTATGAAGAATTTAAAAAACAAATTGTCATGCTATACAAAAATGGCAAAAATGTTATTAATTTAGGGAAAGAATATAATTTACCAAAACCAACTATTTATAGTTGAGTTAAAAATTATAATAATTCTGGTTCATTTAAAGCAAAAGACAATCGCGCACTAGAAGAAAATGAATTAATTTACTTACGAAAAGAATTAAAACAATTACGAATGGAAAACGATATTTTAAAGCAAGCCGCACTGATAATGGCCAAAAAATAACAATAATTAATAGCAATAAGAAAAAATATTCGATAAGAAAAATGTGTAAATTATTAAATATTTCAAAATCCAATTACTATTATCAAATTAATAAATACACAAGGAAAATAGTGAATAATTATAATCAAGAAATTATCAGTGCATTTAACGAAAGCCGCCAAGTCTATGAAGCTCGAAAAATCAAAGTAGTATTAGCTCATAAAAGTATTAACCTATCTAGACACAAAATTAGAAATATTATGAAAAACAATAATTTGATATCAAAGTACACAAAAACAAGACTTAAATGCAAAAATATTCAAGTAAATAATGATCCAGTAAATAACATTGTAAACCGAGACTTTAATAATAGAAAAATAAATGAAATTATCGTTAGTGACTTAACTTATATAAAGTAGGTTTTAAATGATTTTATGTGTGTCTCCTAATTGATTTGTATAATCGCGAGATTGTTGGTTATAGTTGCGGACTAAATAAAAATACGGAGTTGGTTTATCAAGCTATTATGCGAATTACTAGACCAGACCATTATCAAAAATTGAAATATTTCATACCGACCGAGGTAATGAGTTTAAAAATAATATAATTGATCAATTATTATCTACATTTAAAATTCAAAGATCATTGAGTGCGAAGGGTTGTCCATATGATAATGCAGTTGCTGAAGCAACTTATAAAGTTTTTAAAACAGAATTTTATTAATGGTAGAAAATTCAATGATCTTGCACAATTAGAACTTGAATTATTTGATTACATTAATTGATACAATAATCTTAGAATACATGGCAGTTTAAATTATTTATCTCCAGTTACTTTTAGAAAACAAATGTCTATATAAAAATTATCCTAAAAAGGGTTGCCAATCCAGGTTAATTTAGTGATTAAATAATATAATTAGCTGATTGTTTTATTTCTTCAAAGCAATACCTAAGAAAACTAAACGCGACCTTAGATAATGGGTGTGTTAGCTAGTGGGGGGTTATAATATGCTGCTGTTAGGACAATTTAAACATAGTCTTGATGATAAAAGCAGAATTATAGTTCCCCTCTGCAACTGCAACACGCTTTCGCACCAGAGACTAGGTGAAACAAGTAGTCATTTCTGAGGGAATTTGATGGTTGTTTAGTATTAAGAGCATGTGATGTGTGTTTATTAAATGACAAGAGCAAATTTTATTAAGTTCAGAAGGTTTAAAGGATAGTCGCATCTTACAATGACAAATTTTTGCTAATTCTTTAGAAATTAATATTGATAAGGTAGAAAAAATTAATATTTCGTCAAGTTTATTAATATTGGCTAATATTAATAAGGAAGTTATGATTATTGGACTTGCTAATAAAATAGAAATTTGAGACATTAAAGTGTGAGAAAATTATTTAGTAAATGATGAAAATAATTTAGAACAATCTGCTCAAAATTTAGTAATGAATATTGAGGAGAAAAATTAATGTTAAAACATAAACCAGTTTTATTGTCAGAAACATTAGAGTTATTAAATATTAAATCTTATGGTATTTATGTGGATTGTACTTTAGGAAGGGCGGGACATAGTGAGAAAATTTTAGAAAAGTTAACAACTGGAAAATTATATTGTTTAGAACAAGATAAACAAGCAATTATTGATGCTAAAGTAATATTAAATAAATTTCATAATTATGAAATTATTGCCACTAATTTTCGTTATTTAAAGAAAGAATTACAATTAAGAAATATTTTACAAGTTGATGGTATTATTTATGATTTAGGAGTGTCATCACCACAATTAGATGAAGCGGGGCGAGGATTTAGTTATCATCAAGATGGTCCTTTAGATATGAGAATGGATCAAAAACAAACGCTATCGGCAGAAGTTATTGTTAATAATTGAAGTTTTAAAGATATTGTTAATATTTTATGAATTTATGGTGAAGAAAAGTTTGCAAGAACAATAGCAAGAGCTATTTTAAAATATCGTGAAAATAGTAAAATTATAACGACATTACAACTTGTTGATATTGTTAAGAGCGCACTACCAATGAAAATTTTAAAAAAGTCTAAACATCATCCAGCCAGAAAGACATTTCAAGCATTAAGAATTGCCGTTAATGATGAATTAAATAGTTTGCGAGTTTCATTAAAGCAATCTTTGCAACTATTAAAATCAGAAGGGGTGCTTGTGGTTATTAGTTTTCACTCTTTGGAAGATCGGATTGTTAAAACATTGTTTAAAGAACAGGTAGTTCCTAAATTTGATCCATTATTATCTAAATTACCAATGCCAATCAAACGGGAACCTAATTTTGAATTATTAACTAAAAAAGTTGTTTCTCCTTGTGAGCAAGAAATTCAAGAAAATTCTCGTGCTCGTAGTGCTAAATTAAGAGCAATCAGAAAATTTTAAGGAAGGTTATTGTTAGTGATTAATCAAGAGCTTTATGCAGTTATTGAAATAGATACTAAATGAATTAAATTTATGATTTTTAGTTATCATAAATCACAGCTTAATTTTTTGTTTAATCATATCCAAAATGGTAATTTTTGTGAGAATGGTGTTGTATTAGAACCCAGAATCTAAAGTTGTTGGTAAATTTTATTAATATGATTGATGGTTAAAAATGCTAATCTGCAATTAGCAATTCAAATTAAGCGCGTGGCTTTGAATTTAGTAAGTAAAATTATTTAACTATTCATCAAGGGCAAGCAATAATTGAAATTAATAAAAAACAACACCGGGTTACGGGTTACTAATGAAAATATTAGGAATTTGATTGTAATGAGTAAAAATATTTCTCTTGCTAATGATGAGGTTATTTTTTTACACGACCATATAAATTTGTTATTAGTTGGCAGAAAAAGTTACTATATCCGCCAATTAATGAGTTGGCAACAAGTGTTGCGGGGTCGCGTTTAGTTTTCTTAGGTATTTTTTAAAAAAGAAAAAATAATCATTTACTATAAATTATTTCAATATTCAAATTAAGTATATATTTCTTATGTATGATTTTTGTTGTAAAAACTTATTTTGATGTTGTTTTTATAAACGTTTTCTTTAGGTTTTATAACCTTTTATTGAGATTACGTTTGTTGATATTAAATATTTTGTTTTATTACTTATTTTTTAAATAAAATGATAATTAAATTGTCGTTGCTTTTTATTAAAAATTATTTAAACCTTTTCCTACCTAACAAAACTTTATGCGTCCGTGTTGCGGTTAATTCGTTAATATACACAATCAAAAAAGAAATTTATAACTCTAATTTAGAAGAAATAAATTATAATAAGTTAGAATTGTTATCTTTAGTTATAATGCCTTTTTGTCATGCTTGAGCAACAGTTTCTCAAAAAGAATTACAAGATATAGAGCAATTAAAATTATTGGGATTGTACAATTAACTGTGTCTCTAAGTAATTAACTTAAATTCACTCTGTCCTCAAATTTTATCATTAAATGTGAAATTGCACTACCCCAATTTTGAATTGGCATTGTTCATTTTTTAGTCATATTTTGAAATGCCAAATAAAATATTTTAAAAACTGATAAATCATTAGGAAAAATCTTTTTATTTTTAACGACTTTTCTTAATTGACTATTAACAGACTCTATTGCATTAGTTGTATAAATAATTATTCTAAATTCTTGAGGATATTCAAGAAAAATTATTAAATTATCTCAGTTATTTTTTCATGATTTAGCAATTTGGGGGTATTTTTTATCTCACTTTTCAGCAAAATTGTCTAAAGCAAGTAAGGCTGTATCTTCATTAATTGTTGTATAAATTGATTTTAAATCATTAGCTACCAGTTTACGGTCTTTGTAAGGAACGAATTTGATGAACAATACATAATTGATGTTGTGTTTTTGAAAAAACAACTTCTATTGCATCAGACATTCCTGTTAAATTATCACTACAAGCAACAAGAATATCTTGTAATCCGCGGTTTTTCATTTCCATAAGATTATTCAGTCAAAATTTGGCTCCCTCATTCTCACTAATTCACATTCCTAAAATATCTTTTAAGCTATTTATATTAATTCCTAAGGTAAGATAAACTGCTTTATTTATTATTCGTTTATCTTGCTTTACTTTAACAACAATACAATCAAAATAAACAATCGGATAAATCTTCTATAAAGGTTTAGTTTGTCACATTTTAACTTCTTCAATAACATCATCAGTTATTTGACTAATTAAACTTTCTGAAATTTCTGCTCCGTGATAGAATTCTTGCAATTGTGCTTTGATATCAGAAATTGTCATTCCTCTTGCATATAAAGAAATTACTTTTTGATCAAAGTTATCAAATTTTCTTTGTCTTTTTGGAATAATTACTGGTTTAAAAGTACTATTTCGATGGACGCATAAAGTTTTGTTAGATAGGAAAAGATTTAAATAATTTTTAATGACAATCAACAACAATTTAATTATCATTTTATTTAAAAAATAAGTAATAAAAAAAATATTTAATATCAACAAACATAATCTTAATAAAAGGTTATAAAAACTAAGGAAAACGCTTATAAAAACAACATTAAAATAAGTTTTTACAACAAAAATCATACATAAGAAATATAGATAGATTGCAATAAGATGGACCATATTTATGTGGACTTTCAAATAAAATAAAATTATTAAGAAAGTAGGAATATAAAAAAATGGGCAAAAATTCATATACAGATGAATTTAAAAAACAAATTGTCATGCTTTATCAAAGCGGGAAAATCATTATTGAAATTATTAATGAATAGGGTATTTCAAAATCTGCTATTTATAATTGAATAAAATCATTCGATAATTTTGGTTCTTTTAAAGCAAAAGATATCAAAGTAATGAAGAAAATGAATTAATTTACTTACAAAAAGAATTAAAACAATTACGAATGGAAAACGATATTTTAAAGCAAGCGGCACTGATAATGGCCAAAAAATAACAATAATTAATAACAACAAAAACAAATATTCAGTGAGGAAAATATGTAAGATTTTGGGTTTATCAAAATCAACGTATTATTGTATTATTATCAAACTAATAAATGCACTAACAAGCAATTTAATAATCATGAACAAGAAGTTATCGGTGCGTTTAATAAAAATCGCAAAATTTATGGGGCTCGTAAAATTAAAGCTGTTTTAATAAGAAAAGATATCATCTTATAGCGGCGAAAAATCAGATGCATTATGATCAAAAATAATTTGGTTTCTAAATACACCAAATTAAAATATCGTAATCACAAAATAACAGCTAATAATGCCCAAATCATTAATGTTTTAAATCGTAAATTTAATGATAAAAAACCTAATAAAGTTGTTGTTAATGATTTAACACATGTACAAGTTGGAGAAAAATGACATTATATTTGCTTATTAATTGACTTGTTTAATCGTTAAGCAATCGGCTATAGTGCTGGGCCAAACAAAACCGCTGAACTAGTTCAACAAGCTTTTCATAAAATAACACGACCATTAAAGCAAATAACTTTATTTCATACCGATCGTGGTAATGAGTTCAAAAATAAAATCATTGATGAAATTTTAATAACCTTTAACATTAAAAGATCATTAAGCAACAAAAGCTGTCCTTGTGATAATGCTGCGGTTGAAACAACTTACAAAACTTTTAAAACGGAATTTATTAGGGGTAAAAAATTTACAAACTTAACACAATTAAAATACGAACTATTTGATTTTGTTAATTGATACAACAATATTCGAATTCACGGCAGCTTAAATTATTTAACACCAGTTGAATTTAGAGAAAATGACAGTCTACATAAAAATTGTCCTAAAAAGGGTTGCCATTTCAATAAGTATTGATGGAGTAAAAAACCCTTATTAAATATAGGGATTTGTAAAAACACAATTTTACTAAAAACCCAGCAAAATCAAGGTTTTATTGAAATATCAAGAGTTTTCGACAAAATTAAAATATATTTCTTATGTATGATTTTTGTTGTAAAAATTTATTTTAATGTTGTTTTTATAAACGTTTTCCTTAGTTTTTATAATCTTTTTATTGAAATTATGTTTGTTAATATTAAATATTTTGTTTTATTACTTATTTTTCAAATAAAAAGATAATCAATTTTTAGTTGCTTTTCTTTCAAAATTATTTAAATCTTTTCCCGCCTAACAAAAATTTATGCGCCCCCAAGGAAACGCGAGCTTGTCTAAAACTCAATAATATGATAAAATGGCAGCGAATAAAAATTAAAATAACAAGGAAGGCGGGGTTAGTTTAGTAATTAAATAATATAATTAGCTGTTTGTTTTACTTCTTCAAAACAATACCTAAGAAAAATAAACGCTGCCCTTTGCCCTTTGTGTTGAGAATAGCAATTATCGCCTAAATTAAGTAAAATTTACTAGTAGTTAATTAAATAATAATTTCTAAAAGTTATTGAAAATTCTTATATCTAACATTTGTAGATAGAGAATAATTAAATTAATTATTAAAATAGTTAAAGATAGAAAGAAAGAAATTAATTAATGACAGATATAAAAAATATTAAGAAAGATTTTCCCTTTTTTCAGAAAAATAAAAATATTGTTTATTTAGATAATAGTGCTACTAGTTTAAAACCACAATGTGTTATTGATAATATTATTAATTATTATTTAAAATATTCTACTAATCCTCATAATACTGATTTTTTACTAGCGCATGATTGTAATGAGAATATTCAAAAAATTCGTAAACTAGTTGCTAAATTTATTAATGGTAAGGATAGTGAGATTATCTTTATTTCTTCAGCTACTTTTGGATTAAATCAATTGGCATTAGGATTAGAAGCATTAATTTCTAAGGATGATGAGATTTTATTAACAATGGCTGAACATAGTTCTAATTTATTACCTTGGTATCGTTTAGCAAAAACCAAACAAGCAAAGATTAAATATATTGGTTTGGAAAATTTAACGATTACTATTAATAATATTAAAAAATTATTAACACCGAAAACTAAAATTGTTAGTTTTGCAAATATAAGTAATGTTTTAGGAACTGTTAATGATACTAAAGCGATTTGTCAAGCAATTAAACAATATAATTCTAATATTATTGTTATTATTGATGGTGCTCAATCAGTTGGTCACATTAAAACTGATGTTCAAGATTGAGATATTGATTTTTTAGTATTTTCTGGTCATAAGATTTTAGGGCCAACGGGTATTGGTGTTTTATGAGGAAAAAATATAATGTTATCTAAATTAGCACCAATGTTATTAGGTGGTGGTAATAATGCTACTATTAATGAGAATGGAACATATTCTTTACTACAAGGATATATGAGTTTTGAATCAGGAACGCAAAATGTTGCTGGTATTTTTGGTTTGCAAGAAGCGATTAAGTATTTACAAAATATTGGTTTAGAAACAATTCATAATTATATTACTAGTTTAAAAGATTATGCTGTTAATGAAATACGAAGGGAAAATTTAGATGTAACAATTTATAATCCTAATGCTAAAAGTGGCATTTTAGTTTTTAATGTTAATAATGTTGCTGCCCACGATGTATCAGTTAATTTGGCTAATAATCATAATATTTGTCTTCGTAGTGGTATTCATTGTGCTACTTTAATTGATCATGTACTTGGTGTTAAAAGTTCATTAAGAGCTAGTTTTTATATTTATAATACTGAAGAAGATGTTGATAAATTAATTATTGCATTAAAAACAGGAGGTAATTTTATTGATGATTTCTTATAATGAATGAAGAAAGATAATTATTAATCATTATCAAAATCCTCAATATCAAGGTTTTATTGAACATAACCAAGCAATTGAACGATTGCAACCGAATTTGAGTTGTGCTGATCAGTTAAATTTACAGTTAGTAGTTATCAATGATGTTATTGTTTCGGCTCGTTTTATGGGTTATGCTTGTGCAATTGCAACTTCTAGTGCTGACTTGATTTGTCAAACCATTACTAATAAATCAAAACATCAAGCAATAGCAATTTTAAATAATTATTTATTAATGATTAATGTTAAAGATTATGATAGTGTTATTTTAGAAGACTTAATTGTATTTACTCATACTAAAAAACAACCAAATCGTAAGCGGTGTTCATTATTGGCAAGTACTGGTTTTTTAATAATGTTATAATAAATTATAAGGAGGTGCTTGAATGTTTAATAAACATTTATTACGAAAATCATCTTTAAAAGTAAGATTAGCAATGGTAAAAGGTGATAAAGAGCAATATGATCAGAAAATTATTAATTTTACTATTGATAATGACGATTTTCAAAAAGCAAAAATAATTGGATTATTTTCACCTATTAGGGGAGAAATTAATGTTAATCCTTTAATTAGTTTTTGTTTTAATAATGACAAGATTGTTGGATTACCAAGAATGCAAGATGATAATTCTTTATTATTTTATCAAATTACTAGTTTTGATGATTTAGTAATTGATAATGATTGCAATATTTTGCAACCTAATTTGCAATGTAAAATGTTAATGACTTCGGAAATTAATATTTGTTTCTTGCCATTTTTAGCGTACGATAGTATCGGTACTAGGATTGGTTATGGGAAAGGATATTATGACCGGACTTTAGTAAATTTTAAAAATCTAATTATTGGAATTGGTTATAGTTGACAAAAAACTATAGAAAAAATAACAGTTGATAAAAATGATATTTTAATGCATCAAGCAATAACTGAAATTGGAATTGAAAGATTTTAATTTTTAAAGTATTTATATTTTTTATAAAAAGTAAATTTTTTGCAAATAAAAATGAATATTTATTTTTCTCAATGTTATAATTAGGTATCATGTGAATATGTGAAAATATTTACTGAAATCAAAGGAGAGATTTTATGTATAAAAAAGGTGACATTGTTGAAGCAAAATGTACTGCTGTTTTATCATGAGGTGTGTTTTATGTTATTGAAAACATCGTTGATAATGTTATTGAAAACAGCACTTCTTTACAGTCAAAACCAGAGCGAGTAACTGGGATGTGTCATATTAGTCAGTTTTCTGATGGATATGTTAAAGATATTAATGAATTTGCAGAAGTTGATAAAGTTTATCGTTTAGAAGTGTTAAATTTTGATGTTGATAAAAAGCAACTAAGTTTAAGTCATAAATCACTTTATAAAGAAGAACAAAATCGTGGGTCTTTACATATTAAAGAATCAGGATCAGGATTTGAAGATTTATCTAATAACTTATCGCAGTGAATTAATAGTAGTGAACAAATTAGTGAAAGTGACGAATAATATATGATTAAAACAAGTATTAGTTATACACATTTAACAATTCAAGAACTTAATAAATATCAAGATAAAATTCATTCAATTCATAAAACAATGATTACTGAAAGAAAAGGTCTTGGCAGTAATTTTTTAGGTTGAGTAGATTTACCAAAAAATTATAATAAAACTGAATGAGAAGCAATGAAAATTATTGCTAAACGATTAATTCCTGAAATTAAAGTTTTGATTGTTATTGGAATTGGTGGCTCTTATTTAGGCGCTAAAGCAGCTATTGATATGATTAAAGGATTATATTCTCAAGATTCATTAGAAATAATATTTGTTGGTAATACATTATCATCATCATATACTAATCAAATTTTAGAATATGTTAAAGATAAGGAATTTGCTATTAATGTTATTTCTAAATCAGGAAGTACAACCGAACCAGCGATTGCTTTTCGTCTTTTTAGAGATTTATTAGAGAAACAAAAAGGTAAAGCAATTGCTAAAACAAGGATTATTGCCACTACTGATACTAAAAATGGGATTTTAAAAAACTTAGCAAATAAAGAAGGTTATGAAACTTTAGTTATTCCTGATGATATTGGTGGTAGATTTTCAGTATTAACGCCTGTTGGTATTTTTGTAATGGCAATGGCAGGAATTGATATTGATAAGGTTATGCTGGGAGCTAATCAGGCATATGCAGATTTGAATAATGATACCTTAGAAAATCAAGCATATAAATATGCTGTGGTGCGAACAATATTACATCAAGAAAAGCAATATCCTGTAGAAATGCTAGTTAATTATGAAAGTCAGATGTCTAGTTTGGCTGAATGATGAAAACAGTTATTTGGTGAATCAGAAGGGAAAGATGGTAAAGGAGTTTTACCTGCTAGTGTTAATTTTTCTACTGATTTACATTCCTTAGGACAATTTATTCAAGAGGGAAGTAAAGTTTTATTTGAAACAGTTTTACAAGTTAAAAAACCACCTTTAGATGTTAAAATTGCCACTAATAGTGATGATGTAGATCAATTAAATTATTTAACTAATTATTCTTTACATCAAATTAATGCTTTAGCTTTAGAAGGAACAATTGATGCGCATAGTAATGAAGGGAAAGTTCCTAATATTATTTTAGAGTTAGAAACAATGGATGAAATAATGTTTGGTTACTTAGTGTACTTTTTCTTTAAAGCTTGTGCAATGAGTGCTTATTTACTAGAAGTTAATCCTTTTAATCAACCGGGTGTTGAAGTATATAAGAAAAAAATGTTTAAGTTATTAGGTAAGAGTTAATAATTAGAGGATTATTTAATTTTTAAATAATTAATACTTTAAAGTTATTATTATATTTAGGATTTTTAAAGATAAAATAATTGACAATGAGAATGTTTTTTTATATTATTATAAAGTCCTAAATTGAATGGGTTGTTAGCTCAGCCGGGAGAGCACTCGCCTTACAAGCGAGCGGTCGGCGGTTCAATCCCGTCACAACCCACCATTCGCTGGCTTAGCTCAGCAGGCAGAGCAGCCGCCTTGTAAGCGGTAGGTCGTAGGTTCAATTCCTATAGCCAGCACCATAAATTATTTGGAGGGATAGTGAAGTGGCTTAACACGGTTGGCTGTAAACCAACTCCTTAGGGTTCGGGGGTTCGAATCCCTCTCCCTCCACCATAATGTTGGGGTGTAGCCAAGTGGCAAGGCAAAGGACTTTGACTCCTTGATGCGGTGGTTCAAATCCACCCTCCCCAGCCAAATTTGGTGTGCTCCGTTAGCTCAGCCGGTAGAGCATCTGGCTTTTAACCAGAGGGTCGCAAGTTCGAGCCTTGCACGGGGTACCATTAGTTAGTGCCTAAGTGGTGGAATTGGTAGACACGCTGGATTTAAGCTCCAGTAAATGTTAAAGTTTGTGTCGGTTCGAGTCCGGCCTTAGGTACCATAAAGAAATTTAAAGCAGAATATTCTGCTTTTTTATTTGAACGCATAAAGTTTTGTTAGATAGGTAAAGATTTAAATAATTTTTAATGAAAAGCAACGATAATTTAATTATCATTTTATTTAAAAAATAAGTAATAAAACAAAATATTTAATATCAACAAACATAATCTCAATAAAAGGTTATAAAAACTAAGAAAAATGCTTATAAAAAAAACATTAAAATAAGTTTTTACAACAAAAATCATACATAAGAAATATATACTTAATTTGCATATTGAAATAATTTATAGTAAATTGGATTGGCAACCCTTTTTAGGACAATTTTTATATAGACATTTGTTTTCTAAAAGTAACTGGAGATAAATAATTTAAACTGCCATGTATTCTAAGATTATTGTATCAATTAATGTAATCAAATAATTCAAGTTCTAATTGTGCAAGATCATTGAATTTTCTACCATTAATAAATTCTGTTTTAAAAACTTTATAAGTTGCTTCAGCAACTGCATTATCATAAGGACAACCCTTCGCACTCAATGATCTTTGAATTTTAAATGTAGATAATAATTGATCAATTATATTATTTTTAAACTCATTACCTCGGTCGGTATGAAATATTTCAATTTTTGATAATGGTCTAGTAATTCGCATAATAGCTTGATAAACCAACTCCGTATTTTTATTTGGTCCGGAACTATAACCAACAATCTCGCGATTATACAAATCAATTAGGAGACATACATAAAATCATTTAAAACCCACTTTTATATAAGTTAAGTCACTAACGATAATTTCATTTATTTTTCTATTATTAAAGTCTCGGTTTACAATGTTATTTACTGGATCATTATTTACTTGAATATTTTTGCATTTAAGTCTTGTTTTTGTGTACTTTGATATCAAATTATTGTTTTTCATAATGTTTCTAATTTTGTGTCTAGATAGGTTAATACTTTTATGAGCTAATACTACTTTGATTTTTCGGGCTCCATAGACTTGGCGGCTTTCGTTAAATGCACTGATAATTTCTTGATTATAATTATTCACTATTTTCCTTGTGTATTTATTAATTTGATAATAGTAATTGGATTTTGAAATATTTAATAATTTACACATTTTTCTTATTGAATATTTTTTCTTATTGCTATTAATTATTGTTATTTTTTGGCCATTATCAGTGTCGATTGCTTTAAAATGTCATTTTCCATTTTTAAGTCTTTAAGTTCTTTTCGTAAAGTTATTATTTCATTTTCTTCTAGTGTGCGATTGTCTTTTGCTTTAAATGAACCAGAATTATTATAATTTTTAACTCAACTATAAATAGTTGGTTTTGGTAAATTATATTCTCTCCCTAAATTAATAACACTTTTCCCATTTTTGTATAGCATGACAATTTGTTTTTTAAATTCTTTAGAGTATGAGGTTTTATTTCCCATTTTTATATTCCTTCTTTCTTAATAATTTCGAAGTCTATATAATTATGGTCCAACTTATTGTAGCCTATCCAAATGATTATTTTTTCTTTTTTTAAAAATACCTAAGAAAACTAAACGCGACCTTTTATTTTTCTTGTAATTTTTAATCTTTTATTACATAATATAAATAATTGAAAATATTTATTTATTTTTTAATATGAACATCAAAGGAGATCGAATAAATGAGTTCAAAAGAAAAACCATTGTATAGTTTTGATGATAGTAATGCTGTCCTTATTAAAGATCATATTTCACATGAAGACACATTTGTTGAAGTATTTGAATATGCTTTTCAAAAATTACGAGAAAATTGATATAAGACATTTCTATTTGGCATTATGGCAGGTTTTTTTGTAGCACTTGCCTATGTTATTGTTATTGTTGTTTTATCAGGATTTATTATTAAAGACAATAATGGAAATTTAAAACCTAATGGTATTCCTTCTGGTGTTATTTCTTTAATTACGGGACTAACTTTTACGCCAGCAATATTAATGGTTATTTTTATTGGGGGAACATTATTTACTTCTAATTCATTGACCTTATTACCAATAGTTAAAAGAGAAGCAAAATTGTGTCGAATGGTTTCAAATTTGTCTTTAGTATTAGTTGGTAATTGTTTAGGAGCATTAATTGTTGCGATATCAACTTATTTAATGGGACATATGAAAGTTAATTCTGAGTTTTATAATGTTTTTAAGTATATTTATGATAAGAAAATTGGTTCAAGTCCGAGTACTCTTGATTGAACAATTTTTTTAAAAAATTTTGTTAGTGGCATTTATTGTAATATTTTAATTGCAGGATTGTTCTGAATGAATATGTCTGTTAAAAATTCAGTAACTAAGGTATTATTATGTTTCTTTGTAATTTTAGCGTTTGGAATTTCTGGATTTCAACATATTGTTGCTAATGCTTATATTTGAATGACTGGTTTATTTTTAAATAATGGTAGGGTAGGTCAAGATTTTGAAATATTTTCAATAATGAATATGTTACCAACATTATTAGGTAATTTTATTGGTGGTAGTGTGATGTTACCAATGGTTTATTTATTAGTATTTAAAAAACGAATTAATAAAGAAATTGCTGCTGGAAAATTTAAAGAAACTAAATTATAATTGTTAAATTATTGATAAAATTTATTATATAATCAACTTACTTAATGATATTAGTTTAAGGAGTTATTTTGAATGAAAGTAAATTAATACTAATAAAGCCCCTAGTTAGTGCGGCGGGGACCATATTCACAAGCGATTCAAGTAGCTAATTTTGTATTTATTTCTGGAAAAATTCCAATTGTTCCTGAAACTTCTAATATTGTTTGGGGGTATTTTGGAACAAACAAAGCAAGTATTAGAAAACTTAAAATCTAATATTATTGAAACTAGTAGTAATTCGCTAAAATGATGTTGTTAAATTTAGTATTTTTATTAAAGATATGAATGATTTTAAAGCCATTAACGATGTTTATGCCACTTATTTTAGTGCGTGAAAGCCAGCCCCCTAGTTAGAGTTTGTGTTGAAGTTGCGAGATTGCCTAAAGATGTTTTAATAGAAATTGATACCATTGTTTGTATTAAAAACTCATAAGTAGTATGAAAACGAACCTGAACCGCGGGGGCGGGGGGGCGCATAAATTTTTGTTAGGTAGGTAAAGGATTTGAATAAGTATTAAGGCAGTCAGCAATGATTGTCTTTTTATTTTATAAGGTGTTAAAATTTGTTCTTTGAAAATTAAATACAAGTGAATTAATAATGTTGGTATGTATTAAAGCACGATAAATTGTGGGTGGTCGCCATAACCAAAAGAAGTTTTTACCAGTTAAGTTAATAAATAACAATCAAACTAATAAATGCACTGATAACTTCTTGTTCATAATTGTTAACATAATACTTAACACAATTATTAGTTTGATAATAATATGTTGATTTTGCTATTTTTAATATTTGACACATTTTTAGCACGGAATATTTTTCTTTATTATTGTTAATAATTCCTATTTTTTGCCAATTATCATATCAGTGCTGCTTGCTTTAAAATATCGTTTTTCATTCGTAATTGTTTTATTTTTTTTCGTAATTAAATTAATTCATTTTCTTCATTACTTTGATATCTTTTGCTTTAAAAGAACCAGAATTATCGAATTGGAATGGCAACCCTTTTTAGGACACTTTTTATGTAGACATTTGTTTTCCTGAAAGTAACTGGAGATAAATAATTTAAACTGCCCTGCCATGTACTCCAAGATTATTGTATCAATTAATGTAATCAAATAATTCAAGTTCTAATTGTGCAAGATCATTGAATTTTCTACCATTAATAAATTCTGTTTTAAAAACTTTATAAGTTGCTTTAGCAACTGCATTATCATATGGACAACCCTTCGCACTCAATGATCTTTGAATTTTAAATGTAGATAATAATTGATCAATTATATTATTTTTAAACTCATTACCTCGGTCGGTATGAAATATTTCAATTTTTGATAATGGTCTAGTAATTCGCATAATAGCTTGATAAACCAACTCCGTATTTTTATTTGGTCCGGAACTATAACCAACAATCTCGCGATTATACAAATCAATTAGGAGACACACATAAAATCATTTAAAACCCACTTTTATATAAGTTAAGTCACTAACGATAATTTCATTTATTTTTCTATTATTAAAGTCTCGGTTTACAATGTTATTTACTGGATCATTATTTACTTGAATATTTTTGCATTTAAGTCTTGTTTTTGTGTACTTTGATATCAAATTATTGTTTTTCATAATGTTTCTAATTTTGCGTCTAGATAGGTTAATACTTTTATGAGCTAATAATACTTTGATTTTTCGAGCTCCATAGACTTGGCGGCTTTCGTTAAATGCACTGATAATTTCTTGATTATAATTATTCACTATTTTCCTTGTGTATTTATTAATTTGATAATAGTAATTGGATTTTGAAATATTTAATAATTTACACATTTTTCTTATCGAATATTTTTTCTTATTGCTATTAATTATTGTTATTTTTTGGCCATTATCAGTGTCGATTGCTTTAAAATGTCATTTTCCATTTTTAAGTCTTTAAGTTCTTTTCGTAAAGTTATTATTTCATTTTCTTCTAGTGTGCGATTGTCTTTTGCTTTAAATGAACCAGAATTATTATAATTTTTAACTCAACTATAAATAGTTGGTTTTGGTAAATTATATTCTTTCCCTAAATTAATAACACTTTTGCCATTTTTGTATAGCATGACAATTTGTTTTTTAAATTCTTTAGAGTATGAGGTTTTATTTCCCATTTTTATATTCCTTCTTTCTTAATAATTTCGAAGTCTATATAATTATGGTCCAACTTATTTTATTGTAATCTATCAAAAGAATGGTTCATATTAATTCAATAATGGTTATGCAATAAACCCATAAAAAATAAAAGAAATGATTATATCAACTCTTGTTAATCCATCAAGTTGATGACCTTTTTATTTGCTTTCTGAAATTATCATTACTGCTTTTGATAAAACTTAATTCACATTTTATTCAAAAAAGTTCAAAGATATTTGATCAAATTTATCTAAACCTGATAGGATACCCATCTCCTCAAATTCCTTTAAATGAGTTTTAGTAATACTAGTTCTTTTTTGCAAATCTTCCAAAGAAGCAATCGCTCTTTCAGTTCTAGCTTCGACAATTGAATTAGCAACAGTACTACCCAAACCATCTAATGCTGATAATGGAGGAACAATCTTTTTAAAGCCATTAAACTCTTGAACAACAAAATTTGTTGCTAAAGAATATTCTAAATTAATACCAATAAATTCAATTTTGCGAGCATACATTTCTAACGCTACTTCCAACACTGGTACTAAATCCTTCTCCTTTTGAGTTAATTTATTAACAACATTATAACCATTATCCATTCGTGATAAGATATCGGTTAATTTTGTTAAAACAGCATTTCCCCCCTTGGCAATCGTTTTAATATCAAAAACATCACATCGTGTTGAAAAATAAGTTGCATAATATTCGTGCGGATAATTAATTTTATATCAAGCAATCCGCAAAGCCATTAAAACATAAGCTGTCGCGTGGGCTTTAGGAAACATATACTTAATTTTTTGACAAGATGAAATATATCATTGGGGAACATTATGACTAATCATAATTTTTTGTTGCTCATCAGTGACACCTTTTCCTTTACGAACGGTTTCCATAATGTTAAAAGCAATATCTGACGGAATCTCACGATGAATTAAATAAGTCATAATATCATCACGACAACCAATAACATCTTTTAATTTTAAATCTTGATGAGTAATTAATGTTTGGGCATTATTTACTCACACATCAGTACCATGTGATAATCCAGAAATTTGTACTAAATCAGCAAAACTAGTCGGATTTGTTTCTTCTAACATTTTACGAACAAATTGAGTGCCAAACTCAGGTAAACCCACCGCCCCAGTTTTTTCGTTATTAATATCACTACTAGTAATCTTCATAATTTCTGGGGAACTAAATAATGAAAGCACTTCGGCATCATTACACAAAATATTTTGCGGATCATATCCAGTAAGGTCATGTAACATTTTTAAAGCTGTCGGATCAACATGTCCCAAAATATCTAACTTTAACAAGTTATCATGAATAGCATGAAAATCAAAATGCGTTGTTTTTCACTGCGAAGTAATATCATCGGCCGGGAAATTTACTGGTGTAAAATCATTAACATCATAGTTCTTAGGAACAACAATAATTCCCCCTGGATGTTGTCCGGTTGTTCGTTTAACACCCTCACAACCTTGTGCTAATCATTCTAAATATGATTTTTTAACAAAATGATTACCTTTCACATTTCCCAAATAACCACGAGCATAACCAAATGCTGTTTTTTGTGCCACGGTAGAAATTGTTCCCGCACGAAACACATTATTCACACCAAACATCTCTTTAGTAAAATTATGAGCAATCATTTGATACTCACCGGAAAAATTCAAATCAATATCTGGTACTTTATCACCTTTAAAACCTAAAAAAGTTTCAAACGGAATATCATGACCATCACCAGTTAAAAGGTGACGACATTGCGGACAATTTTTTGGTGGTAGATCATAACCACTACGAATATTTTCATCACTAACAAATTCGCTATATTGACATTGCGAACACACATAATGTGGCACTAATGGATTTACTTCGGTAATCTTCGCCGTTGTCGCAACTAATGACGACCCCACAGAACCACGAGAACCAACCAAATAACCATCATTTAATGACCTTGTAACTAACAAATGAGCAATTCAATAAACAACCCCAAAACCATGCTTTAAAATAGCATCTAATTCCCGAGATAACCTTTCTTCTACCATTATTGGCAATACTTCACCATAAATTTTTTTCGCGTTATCATAACATAATCTTTTCAAATTGCTATTAACATCACCATTATCAATTACTGGGGTATACAAAGCATCTTTAATCGGTCGCAACCACGAAATTTGTTCATTTAAATAATTAGGACTAGTAACAACTAATTCCTTAATTAAAACTTCATCTTCTAAAAAACCAAACTCATTTAACATCTCAGCAGTCGTTCTTAAATGTTGTTCAGGATTATTTTTAACACGACCTTTACGGTCAAATAAAGGATGCATTCTTCCTCCCAAACCCTTAGTATTAATATATACATCACGAAAAATCTTATCTTGCGGATTTAAATAATGAGCATCAGAGGAAGCAATAACCACTTTATTAAGTTTCTTTGCAGTATGAACAATATTTTTTACAATTCGCATTAAATGCTCAACTGTCATCTCACCACTTTCAACTAAATGATTATAAACACTTAACGGTTGCACTTCAATATAATCATAAAATTGCATTATTTCTTCCAATTCTTGTTGGCTCCGATTACGAGCAAACTCAAAAACCTGACCATTAACACAACCAGAACCAATAAAAACATTAGCACGCATTTCTTGCAATGCCGCAATCGTAATTTTAGGACTATTATAAAAGTACTTAGTATGCGATAATGAAACTAACGAAAACAAATCTTTCAATCCTTGCTCATTTTTAGCAATTACTGTTGCATGATTACCAAATAACTTGGTAAAAATTGGTTCATAATTAATTTTTTCAATATCTAATAATGTTTTTACTTGATAATTATCTTCTAAATTCGTTAACATCATGGCAAACACATCAGCTAATATTTCAGCATCATAATCAGCACGATGAGCAATTTCTTCATTATACTTAATATTATATTTTCTAGCAATCGTTCCTAAACGATGATATCGTAACTGTTGTTGTAATAACCGTGATAATTGCAAGGTATCAATAATCGGATTAGTAAGTTTTCCGTAACCCATTTGATTTCACAATTCTTGAATAAAACCAATATCAAATGATGCATTATGAGCCACAAGAACAGCATCTTGTAAAATTTCTTTAATCTCATCAGCCACAATTTTAATTGGTGGTTTATCTTGTAACATTTCGTTACTAATCCCAGTTAATGATTCACTAAAAGCACTAACATTACTTTTTGGTTTGATTAAAAAATCATATCTTTTATCACGTAGTAACCCCCGACCATCAATAACTACAGCCCCAAATTCAATAATTTCATCATAACGACTAGACAATCCTGTTGTTTCAATATCAAAAATAACAAACTTACAAGCATTAATCGCATCACTAGTGGCGTTAGTAATCGCTTTAACACTACTATCAATAATTTGCATTTCCACACCATAAATAACCTTAACAGCAGGATATTTCTTTTGGGTCATTTGCGCATCAGGAAATGATTGAACATTTAAATGATCAGTAATCACAATTGCTGAATGTTTTCAAAGATTTGCTTGTTTAATATATTCATCAATACTTGTAACACCATCCATTGCGCTCATTTTTGTATGCAAATGAAATTCAATCCGCTTTTCTACCATATCATCAGTTCGTAAGTGCGGATCAGCAATCTTTTGAATTTTATTTACTCACAAAATTTGTTCACGAGAAAAATTATCAAACCGCACATCACCTTTAACAACAACTCAATCCTTTTCTTGTAGTTCTTCCAAAAGCTTGTCTTTCATATCATCACTTGTAAAATATTGTAAAGCAATCGCATCACTAAAATCACTAATTAATATTGAATAAATTCATCGTTTAGTTTTTGTTAATTTACAATTTTTACGAAAAATTTGTCCTTGAATAATAACCCCTTGAGCATCTTCTTCCAATTCTGAAATTTTACACGATACTTGCGACAATAAATTATTACTACTAGACAAATTGCCTTTAAACCCCCGTTTTTTTGCAGACAAAACCTTTACTTGTTGTTGTTCTCTTTGTTGGACTTTTGTTCGTTCTTCTTCTTCAATTTGTATCATTGTTGGATCAATAGAAACATCACATTGTTCAATTTTTATTTTTAATGACAAGTTTTGAAAACCATAACGACGCATTCGTTCCTGATAATATTTTAAATGCTGATTAGTCAATGCTCTTTGTGATTCATTATGAACTTTAATAAATAAATCATTATTTTCCAACACTAAATTATCACAAGAAATATTACTATTAATATACTCTTTTTTTTTCGTCTTAGTTTGCTTAATATATTCTCAATAATCAACAATTTGTTCCATTACATAATTAGCATCAACACATAAAAAAGTTAATTTACTACGAAAACTAAGTTTTAGTAAACATTGTTCAAGTTCTCTAATAATTTCAATTGGTAAAATTTTGCTGATTTGCAATGCAAAATATAGCGTATCATTCTTTTTCTTAAATTCTATTTTTAATAATTTTGCTTGTTGTAAAATGTCATTTTTCAAAGAAAACTTCATTATTTTTCATAATTGTTGTAAATTCTTTTCCATACTTTTGCTCCTTACTTAAATTGTTGAAAAACTCTGGATTAACATAAAAAAACCAGTAAATATTAATACCAACGACAAACTATCAATCCGATCCAAAAATCCTCCGTGACCCGGTAAAACATTAGAAAAATCTTTTATATTATGATTCCGTTTAATAAATGAAAAAAATAAATCACCCATATGACTTATTAATGATAAAAATAAAATTAACAAGAAATAAATTACATATTTATAATCATCTGTTTTCGTTGTAAAAAAATTAGCAAATGGTTGATACTTCGTAAACTCTGTCAATAAAGCAATATATCCTAAAACAAGCACCAAAGTTACTAAAATACCAATAATCGCCCCTTCTCATGTTTTACTAGGACTAACTTTTGGAGCGAGAAAATTTTTGCCAACTAATGTTCCTCCAATATAAGCAAATGTATCATTACTAATAGTAATTAATAAAACTACACTAACTGCTGGTCAACCAAACCCTGGTTGGAGCATAATATAATTCATTGCTTTAAAAGCAAATACTAAATAAAGTGTCATACAAAATATAAATAATGCATCATTAGCACTAAACTTCTTAAAAACTTTCACCATTAATAAAATAATTAATAAAAATATCATATAAATTAACAATACCATTCATGATTGTCATCATTCAATACGACTTAAACCATCATACTTATTTCAATACGGTTCATACTTAATATTCTCTGCTATTGGAAACCATAATAATATAATTGTAAAAACAAAAATAATAATTTTAATAATTCAATTAAAATTTTCTCTTTTCCTTAAATTCATCGCCTCAAAAACTGTAATCTCTAATAAAATACTATTAATCACTAAAAATGCATATGGCATATATCAAACATTAAAACCTTTTCACTCTTGATATATCGCCCCAACAAATAAATATAAAATTGCAAATGAAATTAAAAAGACACTAGTAATAATTCGCTTTTTCATTTAAAGTACCCCTTCTATCAATATTAACTAATTATAACTGATAATTAAATTAAAAGAATAAAATCGCATCTAATTGTGAAAATATAAACAAGGTCGCGTTTAGTTTTCTTAGATATTTTTCAAAAAAGAAAAAATAATCATTTACGGACGCATAAAGTTTTGTTGGGTAGGTAAAAGATTTGAATAAGTATTAAGGAAGTCGGCAATGATTGTCTTTTTATTTTATAAGGTGTTAAAATTTGTTCTTTGAAAATTAAATACAAGTGAATTAATAATGTTGGTATGTATTAAAGCACGATAAATTGTGGGTGGTCGCCATAACCAAAAGAAGTTTACCAGTTAATAGATAACCCCCCTATTAGCTATAGCAATTTGTTTCTTTTTGCAATAAAAAAATGAATGGGTGGATTTCCTAAAAATATACACGCTATTAAATTAATTCTAAGGGCGGGGGGGGCGAATGTTAAAATGTAAAAATTTCTATATATGGGTATGCTATGTTTAAAATTATTAAAATCTTTTATGGATAGGTTACAATAAGTTGGACCACATTTATGTGAACTTTCAAAATAAGATAAAATTATATAAGAAAGCAGGAATATAAAAATGGTCAAAAATTCATATACAGATGAATTTAAAAAACAAATTGTCGTGCTTTATCAAAACGGGAAAATCATTATTGAAATTATTAATGAATAGGGTATTTCAAAATCTGCTATTTATAATTGAATAAAATCATTCGATAATTATGATTCTTTTAAAGCAAAAGATATCAAAGTAATGAAGAAAATGAATTAATTTACTTACGAAAAGAAAACCAACAATTACAAATGGAAAAAGATATTTTAAAGCAAGCGGCACTGATAATGGCCAAAAAATAACAATAATTAATAACAACAAAAACAAATATTCATTGAGGAAAATATGTAAGATTTTGGATTTATCAAAATCAACATATTAATATTATTATCAACCTAATAAATGTATTAACAAGCAGGTTAATAATTATGAACAAGAAGTTATCAGTGCATTTAATAAAAGTCGCAAAATTTATGGGGCTCGTAAAATTAAAGCCGTTTTAATAAGAAAAAATACCATCTTATCGCGGCGAAAAATCAGATGCATTATGATCAAAAATAATTTGGTTTCTAAATACACCAAATTAAAATATCGTAATCACAAAACAACAGCTAATAATGCCCAAATCAGTAATGTTTTAAACCGTGAATTTAACAATAAAAACCAAATAAAGCTGTTGTTAGTGATTTAACACATGTGCAAGTTGGAGGAAAATGACATTATATTTGCTTATTAATTGACTTGTTTAATCGCGAAGTAATTGGATATAATGTTAGGCCAAACAAAATCGCTGAACTAGTTCAACAAGCTTTTCATAAGGATAACACGACCATTAAAACAAATAATTTTATTTCATACCGATCACGGTAATGAGTTCAAAAATAAAATCATTGATGAAATTTTAATAACTTTTAACATTAAAAGATCATTAAGCAATAAAGGTTGTTCTTATGATAATGCTGTAGCCAAAACAACTTACAAAACCTTTAAAACAGAATTTATTAAGGGTAAAAAATTTGAAAATTTAAAACAATTAAAATGCGAACTATTTGATTTTGTTAATTGATACAACAATATTCAAATTCACGGCAACTTAAATTATTTAACACCCGTTGAATTTAGAAAATGGCAGTCTACATAAAAAATGTCCTAAAAAGGATTGCCATTCCAAGAAACATATACTTAATTTGAATATTGAAATAATTTATAGTAAATGATTATTTTTTTTTTTTTAAAATACCTAAGAAAACTAAACGCGACCAGAATCCATATAAATATTATTTTTTATTATTATTTATAGTAAAATTGATACATTATTAATGATATTTATTTATTTTAGGAGGAATTACTATTGAAACCACGCTTATTGTCTGGTATTACTAATACTGGAAAAATTACTATTGGTAATTATATTGGTGTTATTCAAAATTTTATTAAATTACAAGAAGAATATGATGTTTTTGTCTTTGTTGCTAATTTACATGCTATTGTCTCAATAAAAAATCATGACAACGATGTTCTTAAAAATAATATTCGTGATTTAGTTGCCTTATATGTTGCTTGTGGTTTAGATCCCGATAAAATTACTATTTTTGCTCAATCTGACATTTTAGAGCATTGCCAATTAGGTCATATTTTGCTATGTCACACATCAATGGGAGAACTAAATCGTATGACACAATTTAAAGATAAAACACAATCATTTAAACAACATAATAATACTGAAACGATACCAACAGGATTATTTACTTATCCAGCATTAATGGCCGCTGATATTTTACTATATGATGCTACTATTGTTCCTGTGGGAATTGATCAAAGGCAACATCTAGAATTAACAAGAAATATTGCGATAAGAATGAATAATAAATATGGTAATATCTTTATAATCCCAGAACCATATATTGATCCCAATGGTAAAAAAATAATGAACTTACAAAATCCCTTAAAAAAAATGTCAAAATCACATGAAAATCCTAAAACTTATATTTCCCTTTTAGATAATTTAAATGATGTTACCACAAAAATTAAAAGTGCCATTACTGATAGTGAAAATAAAATTTATTATGATGAAATTAATAAACCGGGAATTAGTAATCTTTTAAATATTTACTGTACTTTTACAAATATTACAATTGAAGAAGCGACAAATGAGTTTTCTGGCCAAAATTATGGTGTTTTTAAAGAAAAAGTTGCTAAAGTTGTTTGCCATCAACTTGAAATTATTCAAAAAAAATATAACGAAATTATTGCTAATAATAAATGAAAACATTGATTATTGCAAGGAAAAGAAAAAGCAACAAAAATCGCTCACGAAAAATTACAATTAATCCAAGATAAAATTGGGATTAATTACTAAAAACAAAGGAGAAAAACAATGATCAAACTTAATCATATTGATAAAAAAAGATTAATTCTTATTGACCTTGATGGAACAACATTAATGGATAATGGAAAAACAATGCATCCATTAACTATTCAAGGACTACAAAAAACTATTGCTCAAGGTCATATTGTTTGTATTGTTACCGGAAGACCTTACCGTGGAAGTATTTATTTTTATAATGAATTAGGATTAAAAACATTACTTTGCAATTTTAATGGCGGCCACATTTACGATCCGTTACTACGAGAATTTAAACGCTTAGTATTTCCAATTTCTTATGATACTGTAAAAGCGGTTTTAAAAGAAAACGATGTTAAAACTTCTTTATATAATGGTCTTGTAGAATACTACAACAAAGCAGTTTGTTTAAAACAAACGGAAAATTTTGAACGCTACTTTCATTTAACAGATATTTCAACTGACAATTTTATTATTGGCAATCTTTTAGAAAACTGAAGTGGTTCTGCTAATAATATTGTTTTACAATTAAAAAGTCCCCGACATTTAGATAAAGTTATTCGTAGTTTAGAAAAATATACTAATACTTTAAAAATTAATATTTGAACTCATGATAATGACAAAGAACACCCCGTCCTAGATCTATCAAATAAATTTATTAATAAAGGAATGGCTGCTGAAATTCTTTCACAATATTACAATATAGATATTAGAGATGTTATTGCTTTTGGTGATGAATTTAATGATTTAGAAATGATTACCAAAGTTGGTTATGGTATTGTAATGAAAAACGGCATAGAAACCTTAAAAGTATTTTCTAAAGATATTACTGAACATACTAATGATGAAGGTGGTGTTGGCATATATTTAGAAAAATTATTAAACTTATAACTTAAAACAAATATATAAAAAGATGTTTGTAATACACAAACATCTTTTTATCTTGCCTAACATTATCAGTATGAAGAATAATATTTTTCAGTTAATTTATTATTGTTTGATTTAGTAGAAATTTTAAGGTTTCAAACATTCATTAACTATTTTTTGTTCACTATTAGTTCATTACATAAATTAATAAATTCATCAATCATAACTGTTATTTGTTCTTCTTTACCATATTGACGATAAGTAATCTTTTTAGTATCAATTTCCTTTTGACCAATAACAATTTGGAAAGGTATTTTTTTAGTTTGAGCAATACGAATTTTATAACCTAACCGTTCACTACCGGCATCAACAAATGATCGTAAATTATGAGTTTTAAATAGTTTTTCTAATTCATAACAATATACTTGATACTCTTCTTTAATAGGAATTAAAGCAATTTGTTTAGGACTTAATCATAATGGTAAAACTCCACCTGTTTGTTCTAATAAGACAGCAATAAAGCGTTCATAAGTCCCAATTAAACCACGATGAATAATAATAGGGCGAACTTTTTGCGCATTCTCATCTTGATAAGATAAATTAAATTTTTCTGGTAGTAAAAAGTCCAACTGAATCGTTGACACCGTAATATCGTGCCCTAACACTGTTTTAATTTGAATATCTAATTTCGGACCATAAAATGCTGCTTCACCAAGCATTATAATATATTTAATTTTTAATTCATCCAAGGCTTCTTTTAAAACTTTTTCAGCTTTAATTCACATTTCATCATTATCATAATAACTTTTTTTATCTTGAAAATCTCTTAATGATAATGAATAGTAATCAACTTCAATATTTAATGCTAATAATATTTCAGTAATTAATTTAAATGTTGTTTGAAATTCAGTTTTTATTTGATCAAAGCGACAAAAAATATGAGCATCAGTCAACTCCATTGTTCGAACTCGTTCTAAACCAGTTAAAGCACCACTAGCTTCATAACGATATAATAACTCGTGTTCAGCAAATCGTAATGGCAAATCACGATAAGAGCGCAATTTATAACAATAAATTAAACAATGATGTGGACACGACATCGGACGAAGCACAAGTTGTTCATTATTTAATGACATAACCGGAAACATATTTTGTTGATAATGATCTCAATGACCACTAGTACAATATAATTCTATTGCCCCCATTACTGGTGTCGCCACTTCTAAATAATCATAAAAGAACTCTTGTGAGCGCAAATACTCTTGTAATTGTTTTTTAAGAACCATTCCATTAGGTAATCAAATTGGTAATCCTTGACCCGCCAATGAATCAAACATAAAAATTTCTAAATCTTTACCAATTTTTCGATGGTCTCGTTCTTTTCTTAAAGCAATTAATTCTAACAATTTTGCTAATTTCTCTTGTGAAAAATGACAAACACCATAAATTCTTTGAATTTGCTTATTGTTAGTATCATTATTTCAATAAACTCCAGCAACTGATAAAAGCATAAAATTTTCAACAATTTTAGTATTATTCAAAGCAATAAAATTATTAATGAAGGAACTGTTATCAATAGTATATATACCAACAATATTTTTAAGTGTTAAAAGTTGTTCTAAAAAATAAGGATTATTTTCATATAATCGTTGCAAATCGCGCGGTGATTTTGACTCATATTTAATTTCTAAGTCTTTTTTAAGAAATTCTTGCATTTGCTTAGTAATAATCTCTAAATCTTGTTCTTTAATGTGTTTTTGAAAATCAAAATCAACAAAAAAATCTTCATCACCAACATTAATATTAGCAATTAGTAAGTTTTTTCAATTAGTTTGTAATGTTTTTGCTAAAACAATAGCCGCTGAATAATTAAGTACTTTTAATGCATCATCTAAATCTTTTGTAATTATTTCTAACACAATATCATTTTCTAAAACATAAGTTTTAATATCTTTCCATTCATTATTAACTTTAACGGCAATAATATTCTCTTGCCAATCAACATCAATACTTTTTAAAACATCACTAAGCATTATTCCTAATGGATATGATTTATCTTCATTATTAATTTTTACAGTAACAATTTGCTCCATTGGCGACATATCCTTCCTTTCTAGCGAAAAAGACGTTCATTAGTAAATTGAACGTCTTTAACACTGTTAATATAATTAATTATTTTATTTGTAATTTTCTCATTTCATTACCATTAACAATTAAAACTTGTTCATTAGTTTTAGCACCATATTTTCTAGCAATATTGTTTAATAAACTATCATCATTAATTACCTTATTAATATCCATAACTAATTCCGGATAAACACCATACCAAATCCCAAAACTATTTCTAATTCTTTCATCAGTAACTAACGGAATTAATGTACTCCGAACACGAGCATTAGATAAAGTTTTAGTTAATAATTGATGATCACTATCATCTAACACAATTACTTGATGAATTCGTTTTTGTTTTTGAATTCTTTCACCAAGAACCTCTTTACCGACTTGATAAACAAAATCTTTAAAAGGTGAAGTTGATCATTTAACAAATCTTTCTAAATAACCTTCATATCAAAAATGAATTTCTGCTTTTCTAACTACTCTCGTCATTGCCTCAATCGATTTTTCAGGATATTCTCCATTAGCTGTTTCGCCTGATAACATTGTTGTATCAACACCTAAATCAACAGCTCAATAAATATCTGATACTTCAGCTCTTGTTGGTAAAGGATTAGATAACATTGATTCTAACATTTGCGTAGCAACAATTACTGGTACCATTGCTTTATTACATTTACGAATAACATGTTTTTGAATTAAAGGTACCTCAGCATAAGGCACATCAACACCTAAATCACCGCGAGCAACCATAATACCATCACTATTAGCAATAATTTCATCAATATTATCAACAGCATATCGTGATTCAATTTTGGTAATGATTTTAATATCAGCACCGCCATTTTCATCTAACAATTGACGCATCTCTTGTAAATCTTTAGCATCATGTACAAAAGAAGCAGCTACATAATCTACTTTTTGCTCACACCCAAAAATAAGATCAGCACGATCTTTATCAGAAATAAAGGGTAATGATAGTTTAATTTCCGAAACAATAATCGCGCGATGATTTTTGACAAGATGAGTATTAACGGCACGACAAATAATCGACTTATCATTGTCTTTATTATTAATCCCTAAAACAATTAATTGCAATTTACCATCATCTACTAATAATTTTTGTTCAACTTGAATATCATTAACAAGATTTTCATAATTAATTGAAAATTCTTTTTCCGTACCTTCAATTTCTTTATTCGTATAAATAATAACCTTACTATCTTTACTTATTAATGCCTCTCCGCCTTTAAAAGAATGAGTTCTAATTTCTGGGCCTTTAGTATCTAATATTACTGATAGTGGCCTTTGTACTTGCTGAATAATAGACTTAACAAATTCAATGCGCTTACCATGTTCTTCAAAATCACTATGAGAAAAGTTTAAACGATATACATTTGCTCCCTTTTGTGCTAAACGAAGCATCAATTCTCTAGTTTCACTAGCCGGACCAATTGTAGTAATGGTTTTTACTCTTTTATTTATAAAAAGCATTTATTTTAATCCTCATTTCTATTTTTGTAAATAACAATTTAATTTTAACATAAAAAAACATTTTAAATTAATTTGTTAATTGTAAAGAAAGTAAATTTAATAATAATTTCTTTTATTAATTATATCAAAGATTTTTAATAAACAATAAAATTTAAAAAACAAGTCTTATTGTTCAATAGGTCGCGTTTAGTTTTCTGTGTAAAGCACACACTTATGTTAGTTTTACACAAAATCAATAAATAAATATGATCTCATCTATTTATTGCAAAAAAATTTAAAAGGGAACAACAAATAAATGTTACCAAAAATATTTATTAATTTTAATTATGGCAAATTTTCAACTATACAATTTATTTTTTTCTTCCAAAACAATCAAACTAAGTTAATTAGTAAACAAAGTTTACTAACAAAACTTATTAAACACTTAAATCTGCGATATATAAGTGTTTAAAAAACTAAGTTAACTAAATTTAGTTAATATAACTTAGTTTATTCATAAGAAAGGTAATTTACTATGAAAAACATTGAAAACATTTTCTTAAATACTAAAAAATATCTCTTAAAAGAAACGCAAAACGCAATGCTTATTAAAGCACCAAAAATTCCGTGATTTAATAAACAAATCGGCATTTTGTTTGCAAAGCGATTTGTTTATAAAGGAAAATATGAAAATTCGATTTGCATCGGAATAATCAAGAATAGTGAATATCAAGTAATTTCAATTAATCAACAATAGCAAGAAACCAAATTAATTAAGAGGCAAGAATTATTAGTTTTTTTCATTGCCGAAAAAGAAAACAACAAAAAAGATATAAATTATAACTATTTTAAAGGAGTTTAAAAATGAATATTGCGATTGGAATAATATTTACTATTATTTGCATAATGTTATTGGCATATTTTGCTTATAAAATTTATGCCAAAATAAAAATGTGAATTAAATATAAAAATGCCATTAAAAATAATATTGGTAATTTCACAAAAGATGAAAAGGTATTTATTGCTCGCTTTGAAGAATGGGTTAAAGGTCCTAATTCAAAAGAAAATAATGAGAATAAAAAATAATGTTTTGAGAAATTATTATGGAATTTTTAGAACTGTTTATTTCGATGGAAAAAATGCCTGCACAAGTCTCGTTTATTGCCGGATTAATTATTATCATTACTTTTCTTTTCGCATTAATTTCAATTATGTATTTACCAATAAAAATGATTTTTGGGAGATAAAAAATGATAATAAACTTAAAAGAATTTGATTGAGAACAAATCAAACAAACTTTCTGAGATTTATTTATTCAAATTACAACTATTCCGGCACACATTACTGGTGGTAAAGAAATTAAATTAACCGAAGTACCGCTTTGACTTTTAATAGCAAACATTGCTTTTTGATTATTAACAGCAATTATGGTGTGATTTATTCTAATGCTACTTTGAAAAACCATATCGGTATTTAGATAGAAACAAAAGTAATGTCGCGAAGTTACATTGTGATGCATTCACAAAGAAATTCAAAATTAATTAGGAAAAAATATAATCGTGTTAAGGTTAATCGTGGTTTTAACAAATTTAAGAAAAACTTTGAATATAAATGATGAATGCTTTAAATAAGAAAGGGGGGGTGATTATATGATTGGAACTTTCTTGGCCAATGCCGCCCACCACCACCAGCAACAGTAGAAAAAATAACAGCTAGTGAGTGTGAGTGATGCGATGCCTAAATTGTGAAATGCAATTATAACGGCGTTTACTAAAATGTGAGAAATTATTGCTGTTAATATGCCACAAGTCGGTAACTTCTTTGCTGACTATTGAATATTCATTTTTCGGACGCATAAAGTTTTCTTAGGTAGGTAAAGATTTGAATAAGTATTAAGACAGTCAGCAATGATTGTCTTTTTATTTTATAAGGTGTTAAAAGTTTGTTCTTTGAAAATTAAATACAAGTGAATTAATAATGTTGGTATGTATTAAAGCACGATAAATTGTGGGTGGTCGCCATAACCAAAAGAAGTTTACCAGTTAATAGATAACACCCTATTAGCTATAGCAATTTGTTTTGTTTTGCAATAAAAAAATGAATGGGTGGATTTCCTAAAAATATACACGCTATTAAATTAGTTCCAAGGGTAGGATGCGGATATTAAAGTGTAGAAATTTCTATATAGGGGTATGCTAAGTTTAAAATTATTAAAATTTTTATCTAATTAAAAAACAAAATTTACTAACAAAGTTTTTTAAACACTTAAATCTGCGATATATAAGTGTTTAAAAAACTAAGTTAACTAACTTAGTTAATATATATAACTTAGTTTATCTATAAGAAAGGTAATTTATTATGAAAAACATTGAAAACATTTTCTTAAATACTAAAAAATATCTCTTAAAAGAAACGCAAAACGCAATGCTTATTAAAGCCCCAAAAATTCCGTGATTTAATGAACAAATCGGTATTTGGTTTCCAAAACGATTTGTTTATAAAGGAAAATATGAAAATTCAATTTGCATCGGAATAATTAAAAATAGTAAGTAAATATCAAGTAATTTCAATTAATCAAAAAGAAAATGAAACCAAGTTAATTAAAGGACAAGAATTATTAGGCTTCTTCATTGCCAAAAAAGAAAACAACAAAAAAGATATAAATTATAACTATTTTAAAGGAGTTTAAAAATGAATATTGCGATTGGACTAATATTTATTATTATCAGCATCATGCTATTGGCATATTTTGCTTATAAAATTTATGCCAAAATAAAAATGCGAATTAAATATAAAAATGCCATTAAAAGTAATACTGGTAATTTTACAAAAGACGAAAAAGTATTTATTGCTCGCTTTGAAGAATGAGTTAAAGCTCCTAATTCAAAAAACAATAACGCGGATAAAAAATAATGTTTTGAAAAATTATCATGGAATTCTTAGAACTGTTTGTTCCGATAGAAAAAATGCCTGCACAAGTTGCGTTTATTGCCGGATTAATTATTATCATCACTTTTCTTTTCGCATTAATTTCAATTATGTATTTACCAATAAAAATGATTTTTGGTAGATAAAAAATGACAGTAAATTTAAAAGAATTTAATTGAGAACAAATTAAACAAACTTTCTGAGATTTATTTATTCAAATTACAGTTATTCCGGCTCATATTAGTGGTGGTAAAGAAATTGATTTAACTCAAGAAACACTTTGACTTTTAATAGCAAACATTGCTTTTTGATTCTTAACAGCGATTATGGTGTGATTTATTCTAATGCTACTTTGGAAAACCATATCAGTATTTAGATAGAGAAAAAATTAATGTCAAGAAGTTACATTGTGATGCATTCCCAAAGAAATTCAAAATTAATTAGGAAAAAATACAATCGTGTTAAGGTTAATCGTGGTTTTAACAAATTTAAGAAAAACTTTGAATATAAATGATGAATGTTTTAAAAAGAAAGGGGGTGATTATATGATTGGAACTTTCTTAACAGAAGCACCAGCAGTAACAAAAATAACAGCTAGTGACGCGATGACTAAATTATGGAATGCGATTATAACAGCGTTTACTAAAATGTGGGAAATTATTGCTGTTAATATGCCACAAGTCGGTAATTTCTTTGCTGACTACTGAATATTCATTTTTCCATTTATTTTGGCAATATTCTTTATTTGCTTTAAAATGTTTGAAAAATTACTTGGAGCAGTACGCTAACAAAAAAATAAAGTGAGGTGCAAGATGAAATTTTGCAAATGAATAATAGAAAAAAATAACCATTTTATTGAATTAAATCGCACCTCATTTTTAATTTTATGACATTGAGGAGCAATTTGATATATTTACAACGGTTATTTTAAAAACATTGTAAGCTATTTATTTTTAGCAGGTTGTATTTTAATTTTTCTTTTTAAAATCGGTAATTTAACACAAATTAACAAAGTTATTAACTTCTTAAAAAACTCACCATTAAATATTGTGATTGGTTCATTAGGAACTGGAAAAACCGCTTTTCTAGTATACGCATCAAAATTACTAAAAAAGAAAAAATATAATATCGCATCAACATTTCCATTACTAGAAACCCAAAAATTAAGTTTAGGCCATATGGGTTTGTTAGACTTTGATTATCCAGTATTGCCAGACAAAACCTTACTTTTGTGAGATGAAACCAACTTATTTTTAGAAGGAACTGATTGAGAAAAAAATAATACCAAAAACGAAGAAACCGGTATTCAAGAATATTTCGCTCTGGCACGGCATTTTGGTCATATTGTTCTCGCTAGCGGTCAAAGAGATAAACATATTTGAGTTAAAGTTCGCGATATTGCTAATAATGTGAGATTGTGGGCATTCGTAAAAAACCCGTTAATATTTTTCGTCCCTATTTAAAAGTCATCTATGGTACCTTTACTAGTATTGAAGAATATGAACGCTGACGAAACACCTTAATTGATGCTAAAAATAGTAAAAAAGGTCGTCGCGTTAAATATCGTGATATTCCTGCACTTGATATTTATTTTTTTAAACTAAAAATTCCTTTACCAACACTTAACACTTACAATTCTTTTTACCTAGCATTTTTAAGAGATTACTTAAATTTAAAAGTTAATCCTGACTATGAAGACAAATACTATACTGACACAGCAATTGATTTAGAAGACTTAGAATACTTAAAAATGGATAAATTTAGCAAATTTTTAAGAAAAATGAAAGAAAAGGAATAATAAAAAATGGAAAATCTCGCAAAAATGGCCGACTTTCTCGCTCAAATGCTTTATAAAGTTTTTGATTTAATTTGAAGTCTTGAAGTACCGGGAACAAATATTCAACTAATATTTCCTCTATTCTTAACGCTGGCCGTAGAATTTCTTATGGCAATTATTCTTGGATTTGGTAGTCAACAAGTTAATTTAGAAAAACAACGCCAATATGCAGTTAAAAATAAAGGTCGTTTAAGTGCCTGAGGAAAAGTTAAAAAACAAGTAAAACCGATAAAAACAAAACAAGGTAACTAAAAATGTTTAAACTAATTATTATTTTTATCTTAATAACTGTTCTTGGACTATTAGCTGGTAGTCATTTTGAAACTTTAACAAACTATATTAGCGAAGGTCTTGTCAATTTCCAAAAGTTTATTACTAGCAATTTAACAATTTTAGAACTATTTAAACCAATGGCACGAACATTTTCGCAACACCCAATCTTTACTATTCTTGGTGTTACTTGTGTACTTATTGCCTTATTTATTGTAATTAAAGGACGATAAAAAATATGAAGGGAGAGTTAAAATGAAAAAACTTTTAATAAAATTATTTAAAAAAGATAATTCAAAAGAAAAGATGCCATTAAAATTAAGAATTAAAAATTCTTTTAAAAAGCAGTGGTTAAAAATAGTATTAAGTATCATTTTCATTTTTATAAGCTTATTACTTTGTGTATTAACAGCAATCAATACTAAATGAATAACTGGAACAAGTGATGAATTTAATAATTTTATGAATGAACAAATGGTTAAATTCTTTGGCAAATTCAATAGTGGTATTATGCTAGCAGGAATTTTTGTTTTTTGATGAGGCGGAGCAATATATTTTGCACTTAAATTTGAAAAATTAATCCGCTTGATTATTCAAAAAATTAAAGCAAAAAGAGCCTTGAAAAATGAAATCAAACAAGTTAATTAATTTTTTAAAAAGATATTGATGAAGAATTTTGCCTTACATTTTTATGATTATTATCTTTTTCATTCCATTTTTAAAATTGGAAATTAATGATTTGAAATTATTATATGAAAAATTTGAAACATTAATTTCACTTATGATATTAGGATATTTAGATATATGCATGACAATAGCGGTAATTATAAATTGTGGTATTGAGTGACTTATTAAAAAAATTAAAGAAAAAAGAACAACGAGAAATAAAATATTTTAAAAAGGAGTGATAAAAATGTTTATGAAAATATTTACCATGATAATTATTAGTTTCAATAACATTTTTACCATTCCCTGAAACATTAATAATGATAAAACAAAAACACAATCACTAATTAGAAGCAAAAGGCAAAATAATGAATCATACGAATTAAACTTAAAAAAATCAAAATTAACACTTAAATCATCAAAAGATGACAACAGCAAGTGAAATCAAAAATGAGAAATAAAATTTAATGTAGAAAATAAATTTATGCCCAAAAACTTGCCTCCACGAATGAAACTTAATGATTGAGAATTTTATGTTGACAAAAATGACAAGATTACATTACCAATATTAAAATCATTAGAATATGATTTAAATTGAGAAAAAAACAGTGAACCAAGATATTGAGAAAATAAAGATTTTTTATCCTATCAAAATAAAAAATTAAAAAACATAAAAATGAAAGTACGAGAATGAGACAAAAATGAAAGATATGCCAAATGAAAAATATTAGAATTTGACGCACAATCAGAAACTAAACCCTCGACTGATATTGATTTACCAGAAAAAACCACCAAATTTGATGGTAATCATAACTATAGTGATGTTATTGATAATCTTGATTATTTAATGATTCATCGTGGTGATTTTGATAAATTTAATTACTCTTATCTCTATTGAACACCGGTATTTAATTTCATTGACACCTTAGAAAAAGGTTACTATAAAGAATTTACGATTAAAAATCATGGTTTTAAAAATGAAAGCTATTTTTATCACAAAAATTCTACTATTTTACCAAACTCAGAAATAATTGACCCGACAAATGCAACCAAAATTGAAGTTATAAAAAAAATTAAAAAGAGACTTAATGAAACAATTAATAATCTTACTGGCGTAAATAATGCAATTGAAGGTATCGACTATAATACAGAAATTAAAGATAATGACAACAATTACTTAGATGAAAGGGCTACTTTTGATTTAACAACAGACAATGTCGCTGACAGAACATTTACCGTTAAATTTACCGCAATTGAAACGAGCACACAATTGCAAGGAACAAATACAATTAAAATGACCATTCCAAAACAAGATGATAATAACGATAATGTCCTTAAAATTAAGGCATTTAACAAAACCCTAATTGCTGGAAATAATTATTTACAACTGCTACATGGTGAGGCCGAAATCTGAAAATACGACACCAAAAAGGCTAACGATTATTACCTAATTAAGTATCTTTTTGGTACCTTAAATTACCTCAATGTTAGATTTAGTTTTTTGAGATACGACCCTGAATTAAAAAATGACATTTACCTATACTTTAAAAACAACATCCCTGGTATTAACAACAGCGATTACAAAAATGTCTTTGATGAAATCTACGAAATTCTTGGCAATTTTTTTGCCAGTTTATTTTATGCGACTTTTGATATGGATGAAAACACTCATACTGAAATTGATTTTAAAGGCGTAGATAATTATAACAAGAACTATTTTATTCAAATCGGTTTCTTTTATCGCTCCTTAATTACTTTTTATCCCAAAAAATACTTAGTAAATATTATAGGAAACTCAGAATTATTACTAAGAAGTTATTTTTTTACTTTTGATAAAAAAACGCACCAAAAAAATTATAATGCTATTAAAAACAACAATAGCATTTATCAAATTGATTTTAATGTCCTTAAATCCTATGATAATAAACTGATTACCTTGCCGACCAGTAAACCAGCTAACAGTATTAATTACCTTAATACCGATATTGATATTCGCTATGGTATTAATATTTTTACCTTAACTTTTCCACTTTATCACAAGGGTGGTATCTCTAATTACAATTTTAAAATTTATGACTTTAATGTTCTTAATTCCACAGCCTTTATACCTGATGGTTCAACCAACTCAGAATGAGATGACTTAATTCCGCCAGCAAATTGCAAATATTCTGGACGATGAATACCAACCTTTAATGATATTGGTTGTACCATTCAGAATGCTAGTATCAAAATGATTAACTGAATTCTGACAGCGTCACAAATCATTACGATTTTACGGCCATTAGCAATTATTGCGAAAGCAACAGTTAACTTTTCAACCGCCATTTTTCCGATCTTTAAAACCGTGCCAGCTTTTTACTATACCTTTCAATTTTTAATTGGTTTTGCCATCTTTCTAATGATATTAAGAATTTTTGTATAATTATATATATATATATATATTGAAAAAACAAAATAAAGGAGTTAAATTTATGAAAATTTTAAATATAATAGCTCTTTGGGGGCTGACAACATTGCCAATAGTTGGGTGTTCTAAAAAAGAAAATAAAACAACATTGCCAATTGAGAATGAATCATACGAATTAAACTTAAAAAAATCAAAATTAACACTTAAATCATCAAAAGATGACAACAGCAAGTGAAATCAAAAATGAGAAATAAAATTTAATGTAGAAAATAAATTTATGCCCAAAAACTTGCCTCCACGAATGAAACTTAATGATTGAGAATTTTATGTTGACAAAAATGACAAGATTACATTACCAATATTAAAATCATTAGAATATGATTTAAATTGAGAAAAAAACAGTGAACCAAGATATTGAGAAAATAAAGATTTTTTATCCTATCAAAATAAAAAATTAAAAAACATAAAAATGAAAGTACGAGAATGAGACAAAAATGAAAGATATGCCAAATGAAAAATATTAGAATTTAAAACTGAATTTAAAAATAATTAAACTGGTAAAATTTACTATTCAGGAAGCGTGGTTTTTTCTAGAGGCTGTACAATTATATGTGTCTCTAAGTAATTAACTTAAATTCACTCTGTCTTCAAATTTTATCATTAAATGTGAAATTGCACTACCCCAATTTTGAATTGGCATTGTTCATTTTTTAGTCATATTTTGAAATGCTAAATAGCATATTTTAAAAACTATAACTGCCAAAAGAAAGATGACTTTTTACGATAACAAACACTTTTGGACAACTAAACAACTTTTTCATTTTTTATATTTTGACAAAATAAAAACCAGTAATTTTAGTTAATTACTGGTTTGAATATTTTTTATTTTTACAAGAAATTTAAACTTGTTGGGCTTGTTTTAATTAAAGTTATTGTTCTAAATAGCTAATATCGTTTTTATAAAACTTTATACTATAGTAGTAACTGTATTTGTTCTTACTGGCCCTTCTCTTTCTGATGAAAAAAATGCTTCCCCATTAAAAGTTATGTTATCATTGTTTTTATCTATAGTAATTTTATCTGGCAATAAGCTATATTTTTGTAATATTTGCATCGCTTCTTTAATTGATAATGTAACTATTTGTTCTTTATTGTTATCATCAATTATTTTGGCAGTAATATTTCCTGTAATTTTTTGTTTTAAATTTAATATAACTTTAGATGTAATTATTCTTACTTGATAAGTAATTTTTAATTTTTCATTGGGATTAAGTTCAAATTTATCAGCGGGTTCCTTAAAAATACTTAAAATCATTTCTTGTTCTTGTTTATTTGTGTTTGATAAATCAAATTCATTTGATAATACATTAATGATTTCAGAATTTTTATTATTTATATTTGTAAAATCTGTTAATTTCATTTCATCATCAGAATTTATGTTTCAACCATTTAATTTATTTTCTTGTTTTGTTTTAGTTAATCCTGTTGTAATTTGAAATACTAATTTTGATTTTGAATTATATTCACAAGCGGGTACATTAAATGATCTTGTATTTGGAGTTTTATTGGTAATTTCTCTATCAGAACATACATTTTTAGGAACATTAGATCATAAAAATGAATTTTCTTGTTTTGTTATTTCAGTATTTGAAAAATTTAAATTATTACTATTAACATTACTTATTTCTTTAAATATTAAATTTGGATTTTCATCTCGAAACTTAAAAAATACTGCTCTTTTAATTAATTCGTTTAAATTAATATCATTAATTTCATCTTTATTTTTAATTTTATAATTAACAATAACTTCTCCAAAATATTTATTATTACTATTATTTTTTTCTTTTATTATCGCTGAATTATTTGTTTTGTTAACTATTTCTAATAGTGAAATATCTAAATCAGGATTTAAATAATTTAATTCACTTAAAATTATATTATCAAAATTATTACTAATTTCTCCTAAATTAGAATTTAAATCATAATTACTGTATTCATAAACATTACCATCTCCTGAACCAATATATAATTTATTGTTGAAAACCACACCAGAAGAATCAACTCAGTTATTTGTTCTAATAACAATTTTTTGTTGTCCTGTTGCTGAATATTCATAAACATTGTGATCTCCTGAACCAATATATAATTTATTGTTGAAAACTATCCCAGAAGATTTAATTTCTCCATTTGTTGTAATGACAACTTTTTGTTGTCCTGTTGCTGGATCATATTCATATACTTTGTGATCTATTGAACCAAAATATAATTTATTGTTGAAAACCACACCAGAAGATCAAATTCCTTCTTCTGTTTTTATGACAGTTTTTTGTTGTCCTGTTGCTGGATCATATTCATATACATTATGATCTTTTGAACCAAAATATAATTTATTATTTAAAATAATTCCACTAGCAAAAATCTCGCCCTTTGTTGTAATGATAACCATTTGTTGTCCTGTTGCTGGATCATATTCATATACATTGTGATCATGTGAACCAATATATAATTTATTGTTGAAAACCACACCAGAAGAATGAATGACATTATTTGCTTTAATAACAATTTTTTGTTGGCCTATTACTGGATCATACTCATATACATTATGATCACCTGAACCAAAATATAATTTATTATTTAACACGACCACGACCCCCGAAGAAAGAACTTCATCCTTTAGTGTGATCAAAATTTTTTGTTGTCCTGTTGCTGGATCATATTCATATACATTGTGATCATGTGAACCAAAATATATTTTATTGTTGAAAACTACACCCGAAGAAAAAACAATACTATTTGCTTTAATAACAATTTTTTGTTGTCCTGTTGCTGGATCATACTCATAAACATTACCATCTCATGAACCAAAATATAATTTACTGTTGAAAACCACACCCGAAGAAAAAATGTGCCCACCTGTTTTAATAACAATTTTTGTTCTATTTATTTTATTATTTTCATTATTGCTTCGTTTTTGTCTTTTATTATTTATATTTTCTATTTTTTCTTGTGTTGGAGTTGGATACGGACTATTGGCAACAATGCCCGACATTCCGCTTCCTGCTATTGTTATTGTACTTAATAAACTAAGTAATTTTTTCATATTAATTAAATCCTTTTCATGAATTTTTGCTAATTAATAAATTTTTATAGTAATCACTCGACCCTTTCTTAAATTTATAAAATTTAATTAATACAAATTAATTATAAATAATTAAATAAGAATTTCTATCATTTTTTCAGAATATTGAATACTAATTCTAGAAAAAATTATCATTAAAACAAAAAAATAATCAAACCAAATTAAACTTTATTAAAATTAATACCAAGAAAGGTGGTTTTTCTATGTTAGAAATTAATAATAATTTAAAAACCCCAGAAAATAAGCATTGATTAAACTTATTTACAACCCATAAAAATATGTACACCAACAAATGTGAACAACTAGCTAATGAATACGAAAAATTAGATGAATACCTATATTTACATCATTATCGGTTAAAACAAGGTTATAAAGTAGTTCATTTTGCAACAAGAACAATTATTACAATTTTTGGTGATGTTATTTTTAAACGACGCCGATATAAATATTGAAATCAAAAATCAGGTAAATTTGAATATGTATGTTTGTTAGATAAAGAAATTGGCCTATTACCTAAACAACGCATTTATTTTGATGTCCAATTTAAAGTTTTAAGTCTTCTGGGTGATGGTAAACGCTATCGTGATGTTTTAGATGCTCTAAATCATTGTTATATTTCAAAAGGTAGTATTTCAAATATTTTAAATAAATACGATATTGCCGAATATTTTCAACTAGCAGAAAAAGAAACTAAAACTAGAATTGATGTCAAAAATAAGAATTTATATATTCAACTAGATGAAACATTTTTGGCGACATTAGATCAGAAAGTTAAACAAGACCAAAGAATTCGTTTAGTTACTTTTCATACCGGACATAAAGAAAAAAATTACAAAAATGCTCGTAGAGAATTAGAAAACAAACGAGGTCATTTTCTAATGTTAAAAGTTGGTAAACGAATAAATACGATGAATTATCGTGATTTATTAATTAAGGAATTACAAAAACATTATGTAAATATTAATTATGACAAAATAATTGTTTGTGGCGATGGTGATACTTGAATTAGAGAAATTGCCAATAGTTTTGGTAATGTTAGATATATTTTAGATGGTTATCATGCTATTAAAAAATTAAAACAAACTGCATTTAATATTATTTTTGAAAATCGCAAAGTAACACTAAATAGTTGAATTAAATTATATAAGGATGGAAATCATCAAGAATTAATCAAAAACATTCGTAATGTTGTTAAAAATGAATTAAATAAAGATATTAAAACAAAGTTAAGGAAGGCTAGTAATTATTTCAATAATAATAAGCAAGGTATTCATCATCAAAATTTAGAATGAAATATCGGTTGCAGCATTGAAAGTGATGTATCACATTTAGTAAAACAACAATTAGGATATGGAGCAAAAATATATAATCATAAGAATTTAAATAACCTATTACATTTAAGAATGGCAAATTTAAACAAATTAAATGTATTACATTACATTAATGAAAATATTAATTCAGAAATAGCAATCAGAAAAGAAATATATAAAAGTTCATTATGAAATAAATATAATAAGAAAAATGATGATAGTTGAATTAATAAAGGTAGAATTGTATATACAAATAAATATATTACATTTAAGTAAGTAAAAATATTAGTTAAAATTTAATAAAATTAATAATTTTTCATTGTGCAAAAATTCAATAATATGATAAAATGGTAATGAATAAAAATGACAATAACAAGGAAGGGCGGGTTAGTTTAGTAATTAAATAATATAATTAGCTGATTGTTTTACTTCTTCAAAGCAATACCTAAGAAAACTAAACGCGACCTTTTCGGACGCATAAAGTTTTCTTAGGTAGGTAAAGATTTGAATAAGTATTAAGACAGTCAGCAATGATTGTCTTTTTATTTTATAAGGTGTTAAAAGTTTGTTCTTTGAAAATTAAATACAAGTGAATTAATAATGTTGGTATGTATTAAAGCACGATAAATTGTGGGTGGTCGCCATAACCAAAAGAAGTTTACCAGTTAATAGATAACACCCTATTAGCTATAGCAATTTGTTTTGTTTTGCAATAAAAAAATGAATGGGTGGATTTCCTAAAAATATACACGCTATTAAATTAGTTCCAAGGGTAGGATGCGGATATTAAAGTGTAGAAATTTCTATATAGGGGTATGCTAAGTTTAAAATTATTAAAATTTTTATCTAATTAAAAAACAAAATTTACTAACAAAGTTTTTTAAACACTTAAATCTGCGATATATAAGTGTTTAAAAAACTAAGTTAACTAACTTAGTTAATATATATAACTTAGTTTATCTATAAGAAAGGTAATTTATTATGAAAAACATTGAAAACATTTTCTTAAATACTAAAAAATATCTCTTAAAAGAAACGCAAAACGCAATGCTTATTAAAGCCCCAAAAATTCCGTGATTTAATGAACAAATCGGTATTTGGTTTCCAAAACGATTTGTTTATAAAGGAAAATATGAAAATTCAATTTGCATCGGAATAATTAAAAATAGTAAGTAAATATCAAGTAATTTCAATTAATCAAAAAGAAAATGAAACCAAGTTAATTAAAGGACAAGAATTATTAGGCTTCTTCATTGCCAAAAAAGAAAACAACAAAAAAGATATAAATTATAACTATTTTAAAGGAGTTTAAAAATGAATATTGCGATTGGACTAATATTTATTATTATCAGCATCATGCTATTGGCATATTTTGCTTATAAAATTTATGCCAAAATAAAAATGCGAATTAAATATAAAAATGCCATTAAAAGTAATACTGGTAATTTTACAAAAGACGAAAAAGTATTTATTGCTCGCTTTGAAGAATGAGTTAAAGCTCCTAATTCAAAAAACAATAACGCGGATAAAAAATAATGTTTTGAAAAATTATCATGGAATTCTTAGAACTGTTTGTTCCGATAGAAAAAATGCCTGCACAAGTTGCGTTTATTGCCGGATTAATTATTATCATCACTTTTCTTTTCGCATTAATTTCAATTATGTATTTACCAATAAAAATGATTTTTGGTAGATAAAAAATGACAGTAAATTTAAAAGAATTTAATTGAGAACAAATTAAACAAACTTTCTGAGATTTATTTATTCAAATTACAGTTATTCCGGCTCATATTAGTGGTGGTAAAGAAATTGATTTAACTCAAGAAACACTTTGACTTTTAATAGCAAACATTGCTTTTTGATTCTTAACAGCGATTATGGTGTGATTTATTCTAATGCTACTTTGGAAAACCATATCAGTATTTAGATAGAGAAAAAATTAATGTCAAGAAGTTACATTGTGATGCATTCCCAAAGAAATTCAAAATTAATTAGGAAAAAATACAATCGTGTTAAGGTTAATCGTGGTTTTAACAAATTTAAGAAAAACTTTGAATATAAATGATGAATGTTTTAAAAAGAAAGGGGGTGATTATATGATTGGAACTTTCTTAACAGAAGCACCAGCAGTAACAAAAATAACAGCTAGTGACGCGATGACTAAATTATGGAATGCGATTATAACAGCGTTTACTAAAATGTGGGAAATTATTGCTGTTAATATGCCACAAGTCGGTAATTTCTTTGCTGACTACTGAATATTCATTTTTCCATTTATTTTGGCAATATTCTTTATTTGCTTTAAAATGTTTGAAAAATTACTTGGAGCAGTACGCTAACAAAAAAATAAAGTGAGGTGCAAGATGAAATTTTGCAAATGAATAATAGAAAAAAATAACCATTTTATTGAATTAAATCGCACCTCATTTTTAATTTTATGACATTGAGGAGCAATTTGATATATTTACAACGGTTATTTTAAAAACATTGTAAGCTATTTATTTTTAGCAGGTTGTATTTTAATTTTTCTTTTTAAAATCGGTAATTTAACACAAATTAACAAAGTTATTAACTTCTTAAAAAACTCACCATTAAATATTGTGATTGGTTCATTAGGAACTGGAAAAACCGCTTTTCTAGTATACGCATCAAAATTACTAAAAAAGAAAAAATATAATATCGCATCAACATTTCCATTACTAGAAACCCAAAAATTAAGTTTAGGCCATATGGGTTTGTTAGACTTTGATTATCCAGTATTGCCAGACAAAACCTTACTTTTGTGAGATGAAACCAACTTATTTTTAGAAGGAACTGATTGAGAAAAAAATAATACCAAAAACGAAGAAACCGGTATTCAAGAATATTTCGCTCTGGCACGGCATTTTGGTCATATTGTTCTCGCTAGCGGTCAAAGAGATAAACATATTTGAGTTAAAGTTCGCGATATTGCTAATAATGTGAGATTGTGGGCATTCGTAAAAAACCCGTTAATATTTTTCGTCCCTATTTAAAAGTCATCTATGGTACCTTTACTAGTATTGAAGAATATGAACGCTGACGAAACACCTTAATTGATGCTAAAAATAGTAAAAAAGGTCGTCGCGTTAAATATCGTGATATTCCTGCACTTGATATTTATTTTTTTAAACTAAAAATTCCTTTACCAACACTTAACACTTACAATTCTTTTTACCTAGCATTTTTAAGAGATTACTTAAATTTAAAAGTTAATCCTGACTATGAAGACAAATACTATACTGACACAGCAATTGATTTAGAAGACTTAGAATACTTAAAAATGGATAAATTTAGCAAATTTTTAAGAAAAATGAAAGAAAAGGAATAATAAAAAATGGAAAATCTCGCAAAAATGGCCGACTTTCTCGCTCAAATGCTTTATAAAGTTTTTGATTTAATTTGAAGTCTTGAAGTACCGGGAACAAATATTCAACTAATATTTCCTCTATTCTTAACGCTGGCCGTAGAATTTCTTATGGCAATTATTCTTGGATTTGGTAGTCAACAAGTTAATTTAGAAAAACAACGCCAATATGCAGTTAAAAATAAAGGTCGTTTAAGTGCCTGAGGAAAAGTTAAAAAACAAGTAAAACCGATAAAAACAAAACAAGGTAACTAAAAATGTTTAAACTAATTATTATTTTTATCTTAATAACTGTTCTTGGACTATTAGCTGGTAGTCATTTTGAAACTTTAACAAACTATATTAGCGAAGGTCTTGTCAATTTCCAAAAGTTTATTACTAGCAATTTAACAATTTTAGAACTATTTAAACCAATGGCACGAACATTTTCGCAACACCCAATCTTTACTATTCTTGGTGTTACTTGTGTACTTATTGCCTTATTTATTGTAATTAAAGGACGATAAAAAATATGAAGGGAGAGTTAAAATGAAAAAACTTTTAATAAAATTATTTAAAAAAGATAATTCAAAAGAAAAGATGCCATTAAAATTAAGAATTAAAAATTCTTTTAAAAAGCAGTGGTTAAAAATAGTATTAAGTATCATTTTCATTTTTATAAGCTTATTACTTTGTGTATTAACAGCAATCAATACTAAATGAATAACTGGAACAAGTGATGAATTTAATAATTTTATGAATGAACAAATGGTTAAATTCTTTGGCAAATTCAATAGTGGTATTATGCTAGCAGGAATTTTTGTTTTTTGATGAGGCGGAGCAATATATTTTGCACTTAAATTTGAAAAATTAATCCGCTTGATTATTCAAAAAATTAAAGCAAAAAGAGCCTTGAAAAATGAAATCAAACAAGTTAATTAATTTTTTAAAAAGATATTGATGAAGAATTTTGCCTTACATTTTTATGATTATTATCTTTTTCATTCCATTTTTAAAATTGGAAATTAATGATTTGAAATTATTATATGAAAAATTTGAAACATTAATTTCACTTATGATATTAGGATATTTAGATATATGCATGACAATAGCGGTAATTATAAATTGTGGTATTGAGTGACTTATTAAAAAAATTAAAGAAAAAAGAACAACGAGAAATAAAATATTTTAAAAAGGAGTGATAAAAATGTTTATGAAAATATTTACCATGATAATTATTAGTTTCAATAACATTTTTACCATTCCCTGAAACATTAATAATGATAAAACAAAAACACAATCACTAATTAGAAGCAAAAGGCAAAATAATGAATCATACGAATTAAACTTAAAAAAATCAAAATTAACACTTAAATCATCAAAAGATGACAACAGCAAGTGAAATCAAAAATGAGAAATAAAATTTAATGTAGAAAATAAATTTATGCCCAAAAACTTGCCTCCACGAATGAAACTTAATGATTGAGAATTTTATGTTGACAAAAATGACAAGATTACATTACCAATATTAAAATCATTAGAATATGATTTAAATTGAGAAAAAAACAGTGAACCAAGATATTGAGAAAATAAAGATTTTTTATCCTATCAAAATAAAAAATTAAAAAACATAAAAATGAAAGTACGAGAATGAGACAAAAATGAAAGATATGCCAAATGAAAAATATTAGAATTTGACGCACAATCAGAAACTAAACCCTCGACTGATATTGATTTACCAGAAAAAACCACCAAATTTGATGGTAATCATAACTATAGTGATGTTATTGATAATCTTGATTATTTAATGATTCATCGTGGTGATTTTGATAAATTTAATTACTCTTATCTCTATTGAACACCGGTATTTAATTTCATTGACACCTTAGAAAAAGGTTACTATAAAGAATTTACGATTAAAAATCATGGTTTTAAAAATGAAAGCTATTTTTATCACAAAAATTCTACTATTTTACCAAACTCAGAAATAATTGACCCGACAAATGCAACCAAAATTGAAGTTATAAAAAAAATTAAAAAGAGACTTAATGAAACAATTAATAATCTTACTGGCGTAAATAATGCAATTGAAGGTATCGACTATAATACAGAAATTAAAGATAATGACAACAATTACTTAGATGAAAGGGCTACTTTTGATTTAACAACAGACAATGTCGCTGACAGAACATTTACCGTTAAATTTACCGCAATTGAAACGAGCACACAATTGCAAGGAACAAATACAATTAAAATGACCATTCCAAAACAAGATGATAATAACGATAATGTCCTTAAAATTAAGGCATTTAACAAAACCCTAATTGCTGGAAATAATTATTTACAACTGCTACATGGTGAGGCCGAAATCTGAAAATACGACACCAAAAAGGCTAACGATTATTACCTAATTAAGTATCTTTTTGGTACCTTAAATTACCTCAATGTTAGATTTAGTTTTTTGAGATACGACCCTGAATTAAAAAATGACATTTACCTATACTTTAAAAACAACATCCCTGGTATTAACAACAGCGATTACAAAAATGTCTTTGATGAAATCTACGAAATTCTTGGCAATTTTTTTGCCAGTTTATTTTATGCGACTTTTGATATGGATGAAAACACTCATACTGAAATTGATTTTAAAGGCGTAGATAATTATAACAAGAACTATTTTATTCAAATCGGTTTCTTTTATCGCTCCTTAATTACTTTTTATCCCAAAAAATACTTAGTAAATATTATAGGAAACTCAGAATTATTACTAAGAAGTTATTTTTTTACTTTTGATAAAAAAACGCACCAAAAAAATTATAATGCTATTAAAAACAACAATAGCATTTATCAAATTGATTTTAATGTCCTTAAATCCTATGATAATAAACTGATTACCTTGCCGACCAGTAAACCAGCTAACAGTATTAATTACCTTAATACCGATATTGATATTCGCTATGGTATTAATATTTTTACCTTAACTTTTCCACTTTATCACAAGGGTGGTATCTCTAATTACAATTTTAAAATTTATGACTTTAATGTTCTTAATTCCACAGCCTTTATACCTGATGGTTCAACCAACTCAGAATGAGATGACTTAATTCCGCCAGCAAATTGCAAATATTCTGGACGATGAATACCAACCTTTAATGATATTGGTTGTACCATTCAGAATGCTAGTATCAAAATGATTAACTGAATTCTGACAGCGTCACAAATCATTACGATTTTACGGCCATTAGCAATTATTGCGAAAGCAACAGTTAACTTTTCAACCGCCATTTTTCCGATCTTTAAAACCGTGCCAGCTTTTTACTATACCTTTCAATTTTTAATTGGTTTTGCCATCTTTCTAATGATATTAAGAATTTTTGTATAATTATATATATATATATATATTGAAAAAACAAAATAAAGGAGTTAAATTTATGAAAATTTTAAATATAATAGCTCTTTGGGGGCTGACAACATTGCCAATAGTTGGGTGTTCTAAAAAAGAAAATAAAACAACATTGCCAATTGAGAATGAATCATACGAATTAAACTTAAAAAAATCAAAATTAACACTTAAATCATCAAAAGATGACAACAGCAAGTGAAATCAAAAATGAGAAATAAAATTTAATGTAGAAAATAAATTTATGCCCAAAAACTTGCCTCCACGAATGAAACTTAATGATTGAGAATTTTATGTTGACAAAAATGACAAGATTACATTACCAATATTAAAATCATTAGAATATGATTTAAATTGAGAAAAAAACAGTGAACCAAGATATTGAGAAAATAAAGATTTTTTATCCTATCAAAATAAAAAATTAAAAAACATAAAAATGAAAGTACGAGAATGAGACAAAAATGAAAGATATGCCAAATGAAAAATATTAGAATTTAAAACTGAATTTAAAAATAATTAAACTGGTAAAATTTACTATTCAGGAAGCGTGGTTTTTTCTAGAGGCTGTACAATTATATGTGTCTCTAAGTAATTAACTTAAATTCACTCTGTCTTCAAATTTTATCATTAAATGTGAAATTGCACTACCCCAATTTTGAATTGGCATTGTTCATTTTTTAGTCATATTTTGAAATGCTAAATAGCATATTTTAAAAACTATAACTGCCAAAAGAAAGATGACTTTTTACGATAACAAACACTTTTGGACAACTAAACAACTTTTTCATTTTTTATATTTTGACAAAATAAAAACCAGTAATTTTAGTTAATTACTGGTTTGAATATTTTTTATTTTTACAAGAAATTTAAACTTGTTGGGCTTGTTTTAATTAAAGTTATTGTTCTAAATAGCTAATATCGTTTTTATAAAACTTTATACTATAGTAGTAACTGTATTTGTTCTTACTGGCCCTTCTCTTTCTGATGAAAAAAATGCTTCCCCATTAAAAGTTATGTTATCATTGTTTTTATCTATAGTAATTTTATCTGGCAATAAGCTATATTTTTGTAATATTTGCATCGCTTCTTTAATTGATAATGTAACTATTTGTTCTTTATTGTTATCATCAATTATTTTGGCAGTAATATTTCCTGTAATTTTTTGTTTTAAATTTAATATAACTTTAGATGTAATTATTCTTACTTGATAAGTAATTTTTAATTTTTCATTGGGATTAAGTTCAAATTTATCAGCGGGTTCCTTAAAAATACTTAAAATCATTTCTTGTTCTTGTTTATTTGTGTTTGATAAATCAAATTCATTTGATAATACATTAATGATTTCAGAATTTTTATTATTTATATTTGTAAAATCTGTTAATTTCATTTCATCATCAGAATTTATGTTTCAACCATTTAATTTATTTTCTTGTTTTGTTTTAGTTAATCCTGTTGTAATTTGAAATACTAATTTTGATTTTGAATTATATTCACAAGCGGGTACATTAAATGATCTTGTATTTGGAGTTTTATTGGTAATTTCTCTATCAGAACATACATTTTTAGGAACATTAGATCATAAAAATGAATTTTCTTGTTTTGTTATTTCAGTATTTGAAAAATTTAAATTATTACTATTAACATTACTTATTTCTTTAAATATTAAATTTGGATTTTCATCTCGAAACTTAAAAAATACTGCTCTTTTAATTAATTCGTTTAAATTAATATCATTAATTTCATCTTTATTTTTAATTTTATAATTAACAATAACTTCTCCAAAATATTTATTATTACTATTATTTTTTTCTTTTATTATCGCTGAATTATTTGTTTTGTTAACTATTTCTAATAGTGAAATATCTAAATCAGGATTTAAATAATTTAATTCACTTAAAATTATATTATCAAAATTATTACTAATTTCTCCTAAATTAGAATTTAAATCATAATTACTGTATTCATAAACATTACCATCTCCTGAACCAATATATAATTTATTGTTGAAAACCACACCAGAAGAATCAACTCAGTTATTTGTTCTAATAACAATTTTTTGTTGTCCTGTTGCTGAATATTCATAAACATTGTGATCTCCTGAACCAATATATAATTTATTGTTGAAAACTATCCCAGAAGATTTAATTTCTCCATTTGTTGTAATGACAACTTTTTGTTGTCCTGTTGCTGGATCATATTCATATACTTTGTGATCTATTGAACCAAAATATAATTTATTGTTGAAAACCACACCAGAAGATCAAATTCCTTCTTCTGTTTTTATGACAGTTTTTTGTTGTCCTGTTGCTGGATCATATTCATATACATTATGATCTTTTGAACCAAAATATAATTTATTATTTAAAATAATTCCACTAGCAAAAATCTCGCCCTTTGTTGTAATGATAACCATTTGTTGTCCTGTTGCTGGATCATATTCATATACATTGTGATCATGTGAACCAATATATAATTTATTGTTGAAAACCACACCAGAAGAATGAATGACATTATTTGCTTTAATAACAATTTTTTGTTGGCCTATTACTGGATCATACTCATATACATTATGATCACCTGAACCAAAATATAATTTATTATTTAACACGACCACGACCCCCGAAGAAAGAACTTCATCCTTTAGTGTGATCAAAATTTTTTGTTGTCCTGTTGCTGGATCATATTCATATACATTGTGATCATGTGAACCAAAATATATTTTATTGTTGAAAACTACACCCGAAGAAAAAACAATACTATTTGCTTTAATAACAATTTTTTGTTGTCCTGTTGCTGGATCATACTCATAAACATTACCATCTCATGAACCAAAATATAATTTACTGTTGAAAACCACACCCGAAGAAAAAATGTGCCCACCTGTTTTAATAACAATTTTTGTTCTATTTATTTTATTATTTTCATTATTGCTTCGTTTTTGTCTTTTATTATTTATATTTTCTATTTTTTCTTGTGTTGGAGTTGGATACGGACTATTGGCAACAATGCCCGACATTCCGCTTCCTGCTATTGTTATTGTACTTAATAAACTAAGTAATTTTTTCATATTAATTAAATCCTTTTCATGAATTTTTGCTAATTAATAAATTTTTATAGTAATCACTCGACCCTTTCTTAAATTTATAAAATTTAATTAATACAAATTAATTATAAATAATTAAATAAGAATTTCTATCATTTTTTCAGAATATTGAATACTAATTCTAGAAAAAATTATCATTAAAACAAAAAAATAATCAAACCAAATTAAACTTTATTAAAATTAATACCAAGAAAGGTGGTTTTTCTATGTTAGAAATTAATAATAATTTAAAAACCCCAGAAAATAAGCATTGATTAAACTTATTTACAACCCATAAAAATATGTACACCAACAAATGTGAACAACTAGCTAATGAATACGAAAAATTAGATGAATACCTATATTTACATCATTATCGGTTAAAACAAGGTTATAAAGTAGTTCATTTTGCAACAAGAACAATTATTACAATTTTTGGTGATGTTATTTTTAAACGACGCCGATATAAATATTGAAATCAAAAATCAGGTAAATTTGAATATGTATGTTTGTTAGATAAAGAAATTGGCCTATTACCTAAACAACGCATTTATTTTGATGTCCAATTTAAAGTTTTAAGTCTTCTGGGTGATGGTAAACGCTATCGTGATGTTTTAGATGCTCTAAATCATTGTTATATTTCAAAAGGTAGTATTTCAAATATTTTAAATAAATACGATATTGCCGAATATTTTCAACTAGCAGAAAAAGAAACTAAAACTAGAATTGATGTCAAAAATAAGAATTTATATATTCAACTAGATGAAACATTTTTGGCGACATTAGATCAGAAAGTTAAACAAGACCAAAGAATTCGTTTAGTTACTTTTCATACCGGACATAAAGAAAAAAATTACAAAAATGCTCGTAGAGAATTAGAAAACAAACGAGGTCATTTTCTAATGTTAAAAGTTGGTAAACGAATAAATACGATGAATTATCGTGATTTATTAATTAAGGAATTACAAAAACATTATGTAAATATTAATTATGACAAAATAATTGTTTGTGGCGATGGTGATACTTGAATTAGAGAAATTGCCAATAGTTTTGGTAATGTTAGATATATTTTAGATGGTTATCATGCTATTAAAAAATTAAAACAAACTGCATTTAATATTATTTTTGAAAATCGCAAAGTAACACTAAATAGTTGAATTAAATTATATAAGGATGGAAATCATCAAGAATTAATCAAAAACATTCGTAATGTTGTTAAAAATGAATTAAATAAAGATATTAAAACAAAGTTAAGGAAGGCTAGTAATTATTTCAATAATAATAAGCAAGGTATTCATCATCAAAATTTAGAATGAAATATCGGTTGCAGCATTGAAAGTGATGTATCACATTTAGTAAAACAACAATTAGGATATGGAGCAAAAATATATAATCATAAGAATTTAAATAACCTATTACATTTAAGAATGGCAAATTTAAACAAATTAAATGTATTACATTACATTAATGAAAATATTAATTCAGAAATAGCAATCAGAAAAGAAATATATAAAAGTTCATTATGAAATAAATATAATAAGAAAAATGATGATAGTTGAATTAATAAAGGTAGAATTGTATATACAAATAAATATATTACATTTAAGTAAGTAAAAATATTAGTTAAAATTTAATAAAATTAATAATTTTTCATTGTGCAAAAATTCAATAATATGATAAAATGGTAATGAATAAAAATGACAATAACAAGGAAGGGCGGGTTAGTTTAGTAATTAAATAATATAATTAGCTGATTGTTTTACTTCTTCAAAGCAATACCTAAGAAAACTAAACGCGACCATTAATAATTTTTCATTGTGCAAAAATTCAATAATATGATAGAATGATAAGAATAGAGCGCATAAAGTTTTGTTAGGTAGGTAAAAATTTAAATAGTTTTGAAAGAAAAACAATCACAATTTAATTATTATTTTATTTAAAAAATAAGTAACAAAACAAAATATTTAATATTAACAAAAAAAAAATCTCAATAAAAGGTTATAAAAACTAAGCAAAATACTTATAAAAAAACATTAAAATAAGTTTTTACAAAAGAAATCACACATAAGAAATATATGCTTAATTTGCATGTTGAAATAATTTATAGTAAATGATTACTTTTTCTTTCTCTAAAAATAACTAAGAAAAATAAACGCGACCAAATTAATAATTTTTATTGTATAAAAATTCAATAATATGATAGAATGATAATGGATAGAGCGCATAAAGTTTTGTTAGGTAGGTAAAGATTTAAATAGTTTTGAAAGAAAAACAATCACAATTTAATTATTATTTTATTTAAAAAATAAGTAACAAAACAAAATATTTAATATCAACAAACATAATCTCAATAAAAGGTTATAAAAACTAAGCAAAATACTTATAAAAAAACATTAAAATAAGTTTTTACAAAAGAAATCACACATAAGAAATATATGCTTAATTTGCATGTTGAAATAATTTATAGTAAATGATTATTTTTTCTTTTTTTTAAAAATACCTAAGAAAACTAAACGCGACCTTATTCTAATATTTTATTGGTGAAAATAATAAAATATGCTGTTATTTATATAGTTTAAAAAAATATTAATATTTTTTATAGGGAGGATGATGGTGAATCGCAAGATTAAAAAATTGTCACCAAAAATTCAATTATCACAAAAACGCTTATCTAAGTTTTTAGGTAAGCAATATGTATAACGATTTTTTGAATAATTTTTACAGCAATGTTAATTTATGTACTAATTTTATTTATTAAAGAAAGAGGGGTGGTAAATAATACACCAGAAATTAGTAAACTTTTAAATAAATTTAAAAAAGCAACGCTTACAGATGTTGAGAAACAAGAAATTTATAAGCAATTAATTAAGTTAACTGTTTATTCGATTATTGATTTTTCTTTAATGAAATTTGATTTTTTTGGGGCAAAAACTAATGTTGTTAATTGAGAATCGGCTTGGAATGATCGAATCAAAAATATTAATCTTGCTTATTCTTATGTTTTTATTAGTGTAGCGATTCGATTGCCCTTATTGCTTTATTTTTTTGTATATTAATTAATATTAAAAATTTTCGTAGAAGAATTTTTGAAAAAAATATCAATTATTAACGGTATATCCCAATAACTACTTTATTTTTAACACTAAAATTTATTTAGATTTTATCTTAACAATTGTTTTTTGCTTTTTTAACTTTATTACAACAACAATTGTTATTATTTATAGTATTTTTAATGTTGTGATTTCTACTTTAAATCGCTGAATTTTTAAGGTTGATAGTCCTGCTTTTTTATCACGAAAATGATAGCGCGGTGGTAATTTTGATTTTTTTGTAATGGTATTAGTTATTCAAAACTCACATACAATTACTAAATCATATTTTGCAAATTAATTTGATGTTGATATTGATATTATTGTTTCAATAAATTATTCCTATTGAAACCATAACTGTTGTTGTGGCAATGTTTATTCGTAAATATGGTGGCTGCTAAAGTTACGGCTGTTAAAACGATTATGGTAAGAGTAATGGCATTTAAAATTTATGTTCATTCACAAGATGATAAGGTTTTTAGTGATTATAGTTTTATGTGTGATATACCAACAATAATTAAAGAAAGATTTTTAAACAAAACAATTAATAATAAACAAGGATTAGAATTATTAGATGTTATTAATAAAGCTGTTAAATTTTTTCATCTTAATATTAAAAAGCCTGATGAGTTGAATTATATGTTATTTCATCTTTTTAATGATTTTCATGAAATCGCAGAAATTGAGAAGATGAGACATAATATTTTAAAAGTAAAATCTAAGAAATAAAAAAACAATGAAAATAGAAAGAGATAATAATGAAAAATATATTTAAACCGCCGGCCGCTAAAGAGCCATTTAGTAATGATTTAAAAACTGTTAATAAAAGGTTTAATTTTTTAAGAAATCAAGTATTTATTGTATCAATTTTAGGTTATATGATGTATTACTTTAATCGAAAATCAGTGGATATAACTGGTAGTTATTTAATGGAAACTGGAGGATTAAGTACTTATAACTATGCATTAATGGGAATGTTTTTTTCAATTACTTATGGATGTAGTAAGTTTATTATTGGTGGTTTTGCTGATCGTAGTTCAGGAAGAATTGTGATGACGACGGGATTACTAGTTTCAGCCATTTTAAATATTGCTTTAGGTGGTGTTATTCAAATTGGTAATGGTCAAATTACGATTGCTCCATTAGTGGTAATGATTATTATTTTAACAGCATTAGGAATATTTCAAGGAATGGGTTGACCAGCTACTGCAAGAATGATGGCACATTGATTTACTGATAAAGAACGATCACCACGACTTGCAATTTGAAATTCCGGACAAGGATTAGGGGCGGCTTTTGCACCGTTAATTATTATTCCTTTAATTGAAGTAATTGACCCAGATGGCACAATTTATGGATTATATTACTGAGTACCTAGTATTATTGCTTTAATTTTTTTACCTTTGGTTTTTTGAGGTTTACGAGATCGACCTGAGGCTGAAGAATTACCAACTGTTGAAAAATGAAAAGGAATAATTGAACATGATGAAGAAAAAACAGAGTTGAAAATCAAAGAAATTTTTGCTAAATATATTTTAAAAAATAAATATGTTTGAATTTTAGCGTTTGCAAATATTTGAGTTTATGTTTTAAGACAAGGAATGTCTTCGTGAGCAATAAAAATTGCTGATGAAATGAATGGTATTAAGTTAAAAGATAGTAAATGATTGTGGTCATTTTTTGAATGATCAGGAATTGCCGGCGGAATATTTGCAGCTTATGGTGCTAGATATTTATTTCAAAACCGGAAAGCACCATTAATGATTTTTGGATTAACTATTAGTATTGGTGGTCTAGTTATCTTTCAAAACGCCCCTAGAGGTAATATCACCGTATTAATTACTGCTATAATTGCTGCTGGTTTTGGTGTCTATATGCCACAGGCAATGATTGGAGCAACAGCAATTGAATTAACGAATAAAAAAGCCGCGGCGACAGCTTCGGGACTTACAGGATTATCTGGATATTTTGGTGATGCTGTGATGTCAAAACCAGTTGTTGCCGGAATTGCTGGTAATGGTAATTGAGACAATGTCTTTTATTATTTCTATGCTTGTGCTATTGTTGCGATTATCGCTCTTGCGTTCTTATGAACTAAAAATCAAGATAACAAAGTTATTTAATAAATTTTTTTGTAATAAAATTGTATGAACGAGGGCTATAAATGATTAGAAAAGCAAAGAAAAATGAGAGTTTAGAAAATTTAAAACAAATTACAACATTAATTTATAATGTATTTGCTAGTAAAGATACCTTGTTATTTTTACCACAAAATAAAGTTAGAGATATTCTTTTCTTTCAAGAACAATATTTATTAGATAATCATTATTACAGTTATGAAAGCTATCTTGTAAAATAAGAAAACAATAATATAATTTTAATTGCTTTAATTGTTAGAGATGATGCGATTAATCAATTGAATGCTAACACTTTAAAGATTTGAAAAGATAAATTTGGCATTACAAATATCAAACTAGAAAAAATAAGTCAGGCAGATGAATTGTATTTAGAAGTAATTTCTATTCATCAATCATATCAAGAAAAAGGATTGGTATTGATATTATTAATTATATTTGAAATCATCATCACAATAATGATTTAACAATTTTATCTTTAAATGTTTATTTTGGTAATCATCGGGCTAGATTTTTATATGAAAAATTAGGTTTTAAACAATATTCAATAATAATTATTTATGGTAAGCAATATTATCATATGGTAAAATTTTTTTAACTAGTTTATAATGATAAAATCATCATACACAAGGAAGAAATAAATATAGCAAAAGATTTAACCAACCTTAAAGAAGTATTAGATGGTCAATTAGAAACAATAAAACAATATCTTAATCAAAAGGATATACTGTTTTTAGTAGCAATCGAAAAGGGTACTTTAAAGCCAAAATAGCATTGCAAACAGGATATTCCTGTTTGTTTAAAGCTAATGGAATGTGGGGTGGAGTTGTTAAAAGAAAACAAAGCAGATGCTACTGCTGTGCCGGCGGAATTTGCCCTTGTGGTGAACCAGCCGATACCTTAATTTATATATGAAGATAGTAATAGTAATGCATTAATTCTAGAAATTTAGCAAGTAGATAATTTAAAATTGTTGTGTGAAGCAACAATTTTTTATTGTAAATAGTTAAATTGTTATACGAAACAATAATTTTTTATTAAAAATTTAAAAGTTATGAAAAAATATTTCATAATAAATAAGAATAAAGGGTCGCGTTTATTTTTCTTAGATATTTTTAGAAAAAGAAAAAATAATCATTTATTATAAAATTATGGGACTGTACAATTAACTGTGTCTCTAAGTAATTAACTTAAATTCACTCTGTCTGTCCTCAAATTTTATCATTAAATGTGAAATTGCACTACCCCAATTTTGAATTGGCATCGTTCATTTCTTAACCATATTTTGAAATGCTAAATAAAATATTTTAAAAACTGATGCGTCATTAGGAAAAATCTTTTTATTCTTAATTACTTTTCTTAGTTGACTATTAATAGATTCAATCGCATTAGTTGTGTAAATAATCCTTCTAAATTCCTGGGGATATTCAAGAAAAATTATTAAATTATTTCAGTTATTTTTTCATGATTTAGTAATTTGTCGATACTTTTTATTTCATTTTTCAGAAAAATGATCTAAAGCAACTAACGCTATTTCTTCATTAATTGCTGTATAAATTGATTTTAAATCATTAGCTACCAGTTTGCGATCTTTGTAAGGAACAAATTTTAAACTATTACGAATTTGATGAACAATACATAATTGATGTTGTGTTTTTGGAAAAACAGCTTCTATTGCATCGGACATTCCTGTTAAATTATCACTACAAGCAACAAGAATATCTTGTAACCCGCGATTTTTCATTTCCGTAAGGATTGTTGTGTGGTGTTAAGTCAAAATTTGGCTCCCCTCATTCTCGCTAATTCACATTCCTAAAATATCTTTTAAACCATCTAAATTAATTCCTAAAGCAAGATAAACTGCTTTATTTATTATTCGTTTATCTTGCTTTACTTTAACAACAATACAATCAAAATAAACAATCGGATAAATCTTCTCTAAAGGTTTAGTTTGTCACACTTTAACTTCTTCAATAACATCATCAGTTATTTGATTAATTAAACTTTCTGAAATTTCTGCTCCGTGATAGAATTCTTGCAATTGTGCTTTGATATCAGAAATTGTCATTCCTTTTGCATATAAGAAAATTACTTTTTGATCAAAGTTATTAAATTTTCTTTGTCTTTTTGGAATAATTACTGGTTCAAAAGTATTGTTTCGATCTCTTGGTACATCAATTACGATTGAACCATTTTTAGTAATAATGGTTTTTTGTGTTCTGCCATTTCTTTTATTATGATTCTCGCCAGTCTCAAGGCGATTTTTAATTTCCGTATTTAACATTCGTTCAATTAATTTTTTGGTAAATTCCTGAAAAATAGTCTTGCCTTTAAATAAATCTTGTGGATTATCAATATTTTCTAAAAAATAATCAGCAACTTTATCAATTTTATCAGGGGGTTTTTGCTTTTTTATAATTTTTTGTTCTACTTCTTCTGAATAGAATTAAGAATGAATTATCGAGACACAGAATTTTGGACAGCCCCTTAGTGTGTGTTTGTTGTGTCGGTAATTCACAATATCAGTTGATGATCTTATTTGACTTTCAATTTTTGTTATTAGTTATGTCCAAGTGGGTTTTTTTAATATTGTTACTTTTAGATTAACGATTTCCTTTTTTTGAATATTACCGTTTTCAATTTCTTCATACTTGATATTAAAGTTGATTTTTGTAAGTTCATCAAGAATATTTTCGTTTTTTGCGTGGTAATTATCTATTATGCTATGTATTGTCTTTTCCTTAATTGGAAATATTGTATCAATTTTTATTCAGTTTGATATATTTATTGATAATTGTTGTGTATGTATATATAAATCTCATTTTATCTTATTTTGAAAGTCCACATAAATATGGTCCAACTTATTATAACTTATCTATTATTTTTTTTGTTAGCAGACCTGCACCAGGTAATTTTTCAAACATTTTAAAGCAAATAAAGAATATTGCCAAAATAAATGGAAAAATGAAGATTCAGTAGTCAGCAAAGAAGTTACCGAATTGTAGCATATTAACAGGGACACATAAATTTTTGTTAGATAGGTAAAGATTTAAATAATTTTGAAAGAAAAACAATCACAATTTAATTATCATTTTATTTAAAAAATAAGTAATAAAACAAAATATTTAATATTAACAAACAAAATTTCAATAAAAGATTATAAAAACCAAGGAAAACGCTTATAAAAACAACATTAAAATAATTGGACGCATAAAGTTTTGTTAGGTGGGAAAATATTTGAATAAGTATTAAGACAGTCAGCAATGATTGTCTTTTTATTTTATAAGGTGTTAAAAATTTGTTCTTTGAAAATTAAATACAAGTGAGTTAATAATGTTGGTATGTATTAAAGCACGATAAATTGTGGGTGGTCGCCATAACCAAAAGAAGTTTACCAGTTAATAGATAACATCCTATTAGCTATAGCAATTTGTTTCGTTTTGCAATAAAAAAATGAATGGGTGGATTTCCTAAAAATATACACGCTATTAAATTAGTTCCAAGGGCAGGATGCGGACATTAAAGTGTAGAAATTTCTATATAGGGAGATACTAAGTTTAAAATTATTAAAATCTTTATCTAATTAAAAAAACAAAATTTAATAACAAAGCTTGTTAAACACTTAAATCTGCGATATATAAGTGTTTAAAAAACTAAGCTAACTAACTTAGTTAATATAACTTAGTTTATTCATAAGAAAGGTAATTTATTATGAAAAACATTGAAAACATTTTCTTAAATACTAAAAAATATCTCTTAAAAGAAGCGCAAAACGCAATGTTTATTAAAGCACCAAAAATACCGTAATTTAATAAACAAATCGGCATTTGATTTCCAAAGCGATTTGTTTATAAAAAAAAATATGAAAATTCGATTTGCATCGAAATAATCAAGAATAGTAAATATCAAATAATTTCAATTAATCAAAAAGAAAATGAAACCAAGTTAATTAAAGGACAAGAATTATTAAGCTTCTTCATTGCCGAAAAAGAAAACAACAAAAAAGATAAAAATTATAACTATTTTAAAGGAGTTTAAAAATGAATATTACGATTGGAATAATATTTATTATCATTTGCATAATGCTATTAGCATATTTTGCTTATAAAATTTATGCCAAAATAAAAATTAGAATTAAATATAAAAATGCCATTAAAAATAATACTGGTAATTTTACAAAAGATGAAAAAGTGTTTATTGTCCGCTTTGAAGAATGAGTTAAAGCTCCTAATTCAAAAGAAAATAATGAGAATAAAAAATAATGTTTTGAGAAATTATTATGGAATTCTTAAAACTGTTTATTCCGATAGAAAAAATGCCTGCACAGGTTGCGTTTATTGCCGGATTAATTATTATTATTACTTTTCTTTTCGCATTAATTTCAATTATGTATTTACCAATAAAAATGATTTTCGGGAGATAAAAAATGACAATAAACTTAAAAGAATTTAATTGAGAACAAATTAAACAAACTTTCTGAGATTTATTTATTCAAATTACAACTATTCCGGCCCACATTACTGGTAGTAAAGAAATTAAATTAACCGAAGCACCACTTTGACTTTTAATAGCAAACATTGCTTTTTGACTCCTAACAGCGATTATGGTGTGATTTATTCTAATGTTACTTTGATGAAAAACCATATCAGTATTTAGATAGAGGCAAAATTAATGTCAAGAAGTTACATTGTGATGCATTCCCAAAGAAATTCAAAATTAATTAGGAAAAAATACAATCGTGTTAAGGTTAATCGTGGTTTTAACATATTTAAGAAAAACTTTGAATATAAATGATGAATGTTTTAAAGAGAAAGGGGGTGATTATATGATTGGAACTTTCTTAGTTGATGCACCAGCAGTAACAAAAATAACAGCTAGTGATGCGATGACTAAATTATGAAACGCGATTATAACAGCGTTTACTAAAATGTGAGAAATTATTGCTGTTAATATGACACAAGTCGGTAACTTCTTTGCTGATTACTGAATCTTCATTTTTCCATTTATTTTGGCAATATTCTTTATTTGCTTTAAAATGTTTGAAAAATTACTTGGCGCAGTCAGTCCGCTAACAAAAAAATAAAGTGAGGTGCAAGATGAAATTTTGCAAATGAATAATAGAAAAAAATAACCATTTTATTGAATTGAATCGCGCCTCATTTCTAATTTTATGACATTGCGGAGCAATTTGATATATTTACAACGGTTATTTTAAAAACATTGTAAGCTATTTATTTTTAGCAGGTTGTATTTTAATTTTTCTTTTTAAAATCGGTAATTTAACACAAATTAACAAAGTTATTAATTTCTTAAAAAATTCACCATTAAATATTGTGATTGGTTCATTAGGAACTGGAAAAATTGCCTTTTTAGTATACGCATCAAAATTACTAAAAAAGAAGAAATATCATATCGCCTCAACCTTTCCATTACTAGAAACCCAAAAATTAAGTTTAGGACATATGGGATTATTAGACTTTGATTATCCAGTATTGCCAGACAAAACCTTACTTTTGTGAGATGAAACCAACTTATTTCTTGAAGGTACTGATTGAGAAAAAAATAATACCAAAAACACGAAGAAACCGGTATCCAAGAATATTTTGCTCTGGCGCGCCATTTTGGTCATATTGTGCTGGCTGGCGGTCAAAGAGATAAACATATTTGAGTTAAAGTTCGCGATATTGCTAATAATGTGAGATTGTGGGCATTCGTAAAAAACCCGTTAATATTTTTCGTCCCTATTTAAAAGTCATCTATGGTACCTTTACTAGTATTGAAGAATATGAACGCTGACGAAACACCTTAATTGATGCTAAAAATAGTAAAAAAGGTCGTCGCGTTAAATATCGTGATATTCCTGCACTTGATATTTATTTTTTTAAACTAAAAATTCCTTTACCAACACTTAACACTTACAATTCTTTTTACCTAGCATTTTTAAGAGATTACTTAAATTTAAAAGTTAATCCTGACTATGAAGACAAATACTATACTGACACAGCAATTGATTTAGAAGACTTAGAATACTTAAAAATGGATAAATTTAGCAAATTTTTAAGAAAAATGAAAGAAAAGGAATAATAAAAAATGGAAAATCTCGCAAAAATGGCCGACTTTCTGGATCAAATGCCTTATTATAAAGTTTTTGACTTAATTTGGAGTTTAGAAGTGTCGGGAACGAATATTCAACTAATATTTCCTTTATTCTTAACGCTGGCTGTAGAATTTCTTATGGCAATTATTCTTGGATTTGGTAGTCTACAAGTTAATTTAGAAAAACAACGCCAATATGCTGTTAAAAATAAGGGGCGTTTAAGTGAGTGAGGAAAAGTTAAAAAGCAAGTAAAACCAATAAAAACCAAACAAGGTAACTAACAATGTTTAAACTAATTATTATTTTTATCTTAATAACTGTTCTTGGATTATTAGCAGGTAGTCATTTTGAAACTTTAACGAACTATATTAGCGAAGGGCTTGCCAATTTCCAAAAGTTTATTACTAGCAATTTAACAATTTTAGAACTATTTAAACCAATGGCACGAACATTTTCGCAACACCCAATCGGGTTTATACTATTATTGGTGTTACTTGTGTACTTATTGCCTTATTTATTGTAATTAAAGGACGATAAAAAATATGAAAGGAGAATTAAAATGAAAAAAATTTTAGGAAAATTATTTAAAAAAGATAATTCAAAAGAAAAAATGCCATTAAAATTAAAAATTAAAAATTCTTTTAAAAAGCAGTGGTTAAAAATAGTATTAAGTATTATTTTCATCTTTATAAGCTTATTAATTTGTGCATTAATAGTAAGTGATACTAAATGAATAACTGGAACAAGTAAAGAATTTAATGATTTTATGAATGAAGAGATGGTTAATTTCTTTGGCAAGTTCAATAGTGGTATTATGCTGGCAGGAATATTTGTTTTTTGATGAGGCGGAGCAATATATTTTGCACTTAAATTTGAAAAATTAATCCGCTTGATTATTCAAAAAATTAAAGCAAAAAGAGCCTTGAAAAATGAAACTAAACAAACTCATTAATTTTTTAAAAAGATATTAGAGCAATTGATAAGTTAATGATTATAGGTTATTCCTTAATATGAGTAACCATAACAGAAATAGTAAACTGTTTAATTCGTTTTATATTAAAAAATCAAAACCAAAAGAACAACGAAAAATAAAATATTTTAAAAAGGAGTGATAAAAATGTTTATGAAAATATTTACCGTGTTAATTATTAGTTTCAATAACATTTTTACCATTCCCCAAAACATTAAAAACGACAAAACAACATCACAACTAATTAGAAATAAAAGAGAAAGAAAAGAAACATATGAATTAAACTTAAAAAAAGGATTTGTTTACTTAGTAAAAAATAGATGAAAAAATCCTAATACTGATATAAAATGAAATTTATATATACATACACAACAATGACCAATAAATATGCCAAACTGAATAAAAATTAATAAAATATCGCCAATTAACGAAAGGACAATACATAGCATAATAGATAATTACTACGTAAAAAACGAAAATATTCTTGATGAACTTACAAAACTCAACTTTAATATCAAGTATGAAAAAATTGAAAATGGTAATATTCAAAAAAAGGAAATCGTTAATCTAAAAGTAACAATATTAAAAAATCCTACTTGAACACAAATAATAACAAAAATTGAAGGTCAAATAAGAAAATCAACTGATATTGAATTACCCACAACAATAACTAATTTTGACGGTAACCACAACTATAATGATATTGTTGATAACCTTGATTATTTAATGATTCATCGTGGTGATTTTGACAAATTCAATTACTCTTATCTTTATTGAACACCAGTTTTTAATTTCATTGACACCTTAGAAAAAGGTTATTACAAAGAATTTACGATTAAAAATCACGGCTTTAAAGATGAGAACTATTTTTATCATAAAACTTCTAGTGATAAAAATATAGTAAATGAGAATGTTTTGAAAATTAAGACATTTAATAAAACTCTAATTGCTGGAAATAATTATTTACAATTATTACACGGTGAGAGTGAAATCTGAAAATACGACACCAAAAAGGATAACGATTATTACTTAATTAAGTACCTTTTCGGCGCACTAAATTACCTCAATGTTAGATTTAGTTTTTTACGCTATGACCCTGATTTACGAAATGACATTTACCTTTATTTTAAAAACAACATTCCTAATATTAACAACAGCAATTACAAAAATGCTTTTGACGAAATCTACGAAATCCTTGGCAACTTTTTTGCTAATTTATTTTACGCGACTTTTGACATGGACGAAAAAACTTATACCGAAATTGATTTTAAGGGTGTGGATAATTACAACAAAGATTATTTTATTCAAATCGGTTTCTTTTATCGCTCATTAATTACCTTTTATCCCAAAAAATATTTAATCAATGTTACTGGTAATTCAGAATTATTACTAAGAAGTTATTTTTTTACTTTTGATAAAAAAACGCACCAAGAAAATTTTAATACTATCAACAACACCAATAGCATTTATCAAATTGATTTTAATGTCCTTAAATCCTATGATAATAAATTGATTACCTCGCCGACCAACAAAATCGCTAACAGTATTAATTATCTCAATACCGATATTGATATTCGCTACGGTATTAATATTTTTACCTTAACTTTTCCGCTTTATCACAAAGGCAACATCTCTAATTACAATTTTAAAATTTATGACTTTAATGTATTAAATTCCACGGCCTTTATTCCTGACGGTTCAACCAACTCAGAATGAGATGATTTAATTCCACCGGCAAATTGCAAATATTCTGGACGATGAATACCAACCTTCAATGACATTGGTTGTGTTGTGCCATTCAAAATGCTGGTATTAAAATGCTAAACTAAACGCTGACAGCGTCACAAATCATTACAATTTTACGCCCGTTAGCAATTATTGCAAAAGCAACAGTTAACTTTTCAACCGCCATTTTTCCAGTTTTTAAAACGGTGCCAGCTTTTTACTATATCTTTCAATTTTTAATCGGTTTTGCCATTTTTCTAATGATATTAAGAATTTTCATGTAATATATATATATATAAAGAAGTTAAAATTATGAAATTTTTAAATATACTAATTCTCTTGGAATTAGCAACATTACTCGTAACTGCTTGTAATAATACAATAAATAAATCACTAACACCACCAATAATTAAAAATCAAATTTACGAAAAAGAAGTTGAACTTGACAATTTAAAAGAAGTTGAAATCGAGAATATTCAACAACAACATCATGATGAATTAAAAATAATAATAAAAGTTCCTATAATTATAAATAAAAAAATCTTGAAGAAGTACTTAAAGAAAGACCAAAACCCACAAATAATAAACTTGAATTTATAACTCCTGTTTTTTCAAAAAACAATGAAAAAAGAAAAAATATTGAAGATTTAACAAGAAAATATGGCAAAATAATCAATCAAAATAACAATAGAAAAACATACAAAATCCAAAAGTCTATCCAATTAGAAATGACAATAAATTACTATGATCACTCAAACGGATATAGAATAGAAATAAATCCTAGAAAAACATTTATCATTAAAACAGAAAAATAAGTTAACTAAATTTAAAAACTGTTAAAGTCACTGCCTTAGAAAGATAATTTTCTAAAATAACAACAATACTCTTAAAATAACCAAAAAACTTTTTCATTTTAATTCTCCTTTCTATTTTGTCAAAATAAAAACCAGTAATTAACTAAAATTAATGGTTAGAATATTTTTCTTATTTTTACAAGTTGTTAACAGACCAATTATTTGTAATAAATTTAATATTTTTTATTAAATTGGACGAAAATTAAAAATTGGCTGAGGATCGCTTTCGCTTGTTCTTGATATTGTTGCTTTGCCATTAAAAGAAATGCTATTATCTTCGTTAATAGTAATTTCATCGGGTAATAAACTATATTTTTGTAATATTTGCATTGCCTCTGTAATTGATAAGGTGATTGCTTGTTCTTCGTTATTATCATCAATTATTTTAGCAGTAATTATTCCGTTAATTTTTTGTTTTAAATCTAAATTAGTTTTAATTGAAAGTAATCTGATTACATATTGGGCTATAAGACGTTGTTTTGGCTCCACAGATAATTCTTGTTCTGGTGAATGCAACAAATCACGATTTAAAATTAATTCTTGTTCTTGTTTATTTATGTTTGATAAATCAAAATTCTTTGATAATGTATTTTTAATTTCAGAAGCTTTTTTATTTGAACTTGTAAAATCAGTTAATATCATTTCGTCATCAATATTTAAATTTCATCCCTTAACTATATTTTTTGAGTTATTTATGTTTAATCCTGTTGTAATTTGAAATAAATATTTTGCCTTAGTTTCATAACTAAATGAAGGTACTTTAATTTTTTGTGCACCCGAAGAAGCAGTGTTAGAAAAATCAATTGGTTTAAAACAAACAGCTTTTTCATCGATTGATTTTAACGAATCTGAAGTACTTGATACTTCAATCTCAGAAAATACTAAGTTATCAATATTAATATCTTTTATTTCTTTAATTTTAGCAATAGAATAAAAGCTTTTATCTATAAAATCAAAATAAACTGTTTTTTTTAATAAGTCATTTAAATCAATATTATTAATTTCATCTTTATTTTTAATTTTATAATTAACAGTAACTTCGCCACGATATTTTCCTTTTGTTGCTTCAATTGTTGCCGAAGTTGGTGTTTTATTAATGATTTTCATTTTATTTAAATTCAAAAAATAATCATTTTCAAAATTTAAATAATTTATAGTATTTAAAATTGTTTCATCATTATTATCTATAATTTCTTTTAATTTTGTTTTTTTAATATCTTTATTAAGAGATAATTTAATTTTAATTAAAGATAATGACTTTGAAGAAAAAAAATATAAATTACAATAATCATCCCTAAAGATATTATAAGAAATGTTTTCAATAATTTTATCAATTTCTATTGAAGTTATTATTTCTTTGTTTTTTATTATATATATCTTACTATTTGTTATTAAATAAATAGTATCATCATTATATGAAAATGTTGTAATAATATTAGTAATATTACTAATTTTAGTCACATTTATTTCACCGGATTTTAATGTATATACACCATCATTTGTTATAAAATAAACATTATTTTTTTTATCTGTTTCTATTGAAATTACATTGTTATTTATTCCATTTATTTTATTTGGTAATATTTGATCTTTTTTTAAAAAATAAATATTTTTATCAAAAAAATCTTTATAGTAAGTATGATGATTATAATCACTTGTAAAAAATAATGGTTCTAGAGTTTTTCCTTCAATAATTTTAGATAGTTTATTTTCTCCTCCATTTAATTTATATAATCCACCCCCGGTTTTGAAGTAAATTATATCATATTTTTTATCCTTATAAAGGTTAACAAAACTTCCATATTTTTTATTAATTCCTTTAATTTTAGTAGCAGTTGTTTCGCCAGATTTTAAAACAAAAGCACCATCATAATCTGTTGCAAAATATAAATTATTATTTTTATCAAAAACAAATGAGCTAATTTGACTGCTTGTAATTTTAATTTTAGTAGCAGTTGTTTCGCCAGATTTTAACATATATAAACCATTTCCTGAACCAACATATATATTATTGTTATTATCAGCAAAAATATGACTAGTGTGCCCAGTAACACCATTAATTTTGATTGGTATATTAGTGTTTTTTCTTAAAAGAAATGGAGACAATCTTTCGTTATCGAAAAAAAGAAGATAAATATTCTCATCATTATCTATAGTCAATGAAAAAACTTCTTGATTGTTGCTATTTATTTTAATTGGTATTGTTTTATTTTTTTTTAAAATAAAAGCTATATTATTTTTTATGAAATATAAATTGTTGTTTTTAACTATTATATTATTATCACTGGTGTTAATATATTCTGCTGATTTTATAATTTCAAAAAGCTTTATTTTTTTTGTTTTTAATACAAAAATTTCATTTTTTAATTTAAAATACACATTATCATTATTATCAATAAAAAGGAAATAATTAAAATTATCTTCTGTTTGAATAATTTTATTTATAATATTTTCTTTGTATTTTAAAATATAAAGGGCATTATTAGTTCGAAAATATGCGTTGTCTTGACTATCAATAACAACAGAACTAACGCTACCATTAACATCAATATTTCGAATTTTAGTAGCAGTTGCTTCACCAGATTTTATAATATATATAAAATTACTATATCCTACAACATAAACATTATTTTTACTATCTATAGCAATTCTATTACTTTCACTACTTTCACCAGGATACGATCCAAGAGTTTGTTCAATTCCATTAATTCTAACTAATACATTATTTTTTATTATATATAATGATTCACTTAATGAACTATTTTCTCCATCTGTTCCGATGTAAATATTATCGTTATTATCAATAATACCAAAATCAATATTAATATCATTTGTTATATTTAATTTAATTGCTGTTGTTTCACCATATTTTAATGTATATAATCCATCATTTGTCCCAATATAAACATTATTTTTTTTATCATTAAAGATAACCTTATTTCAAGAATTAATTTCACTTTCTATGCCATTTATTTTTTCTGGAATATTATTATCTTGTTTTAGAAAATAAAAATTATTATCTTTAATAAAATAATTATTTAAAATTGATTCTTTAACTTCTTCAAGTTCTGGTAATACATCAACTTTTTTAATTATTTTATTATTAAATTCTAAATAATCATTTGTAGATAGTGTTTCTATTTTATTGCTTTCTAAATTGCTGGCCTGTAAATTATTATTTTCTGTTTTTGTTGGAACATTGGCCAATATCATCGGCATTATACTTCCGATTGTACTGATACTTGTTAATGTTGCTAATAATTTTTTCATAATTTATCAAATCCTTTTCATGAATTTTTGCTAATTAATAAATTTTTATAGTAATCACTCAACCCCTTCTTAAATTTATAAAGTTTAATTAATACAAATTAATTATAAATAATTAAATAATAATTTCTATCATTTTTCAAGGTTGTTGAATACTAATTCTAGAAAAGCATTTATTTTAAAAACAAAAAATAAACTAACGAAATTTAACTTTGTTAAAATTACTACCAAAGAAAGGTGATTTTTTATGTTAAAAATTAATAATAATGTAAAAACCCTAGAAAACAAGCATTGATTCAGCTTATTTACAACCCATAAAAATATGTACACCAATAAATGTGAACAATTAGTCAACGAATATGAAAAATTAGATGAATACTTATATAAATATCATTATCGGTTAAAACAAGGTTATAAAGTAGTTCATTTTGCATCAAGAACAATTATTACAATTTTTGGTGACGTCACTTTTAAACGACGCCGATATAAATATTGAAATCAAAAATCAGGTAAATTTGAATATGTATGTTTACTAGATAAAGAAATTGGTTTATTGCCCAAACAACGCATTTATTTTGATGTTCAATTTAAAGTTTTAAGTCTTTTAGGTGACGGTAAACGCTATCGTGATGTTTTAGATGCTCTAAATCATTGTTATATTTCAAAAGGTAGTATTTCAAATATTTTAAATAAATACGATATTGCTGAATATTTTCAATTAGCAGAAAAAGAAACTAAAACTAGAATTGATGTCAAAAATAAGGATTTATATATTCAGCTAGATGAAACATTTTTAGCGACATTAGATCATAAAGTTAAACAAGACCAAAGAATTCGTTTAGTTACTTTTCGCGCCGGACATAAAGAAAAAAATTACAAAAACGCTCGTAGAGAATTAGAAAACAAACGAGGTCATTTTCTAATGTTAAAAGTTGGTAAACGAATAAATACGATGAATTATCGTGATTTATTAATTAAGGAATTACAAAAACATTATGTAAATATTAATTATGACAAAATAATTGTTTGTGGCGATGGTGATACTTGAATTAGAGAAATTGCCAATAGTTTTGGTAATGTTAGATAGATATATTTTAGATGGTTATCATGCTATTAAAAAATTAAAACAAACGGCATTTAATATTATTTTTGAAAATCGTAAAGTAACACTAAATAGTTGAATTAAATTATATAAGGATGGAAATCATCAAGAATTAATCAAAAACATTCGTAATGTTGCTAAAAATGAATTAAATAAAGATATTAAAATAAATTTAAGAAAGGCGAGTAATTATTTCAGTAATAATAAGCAAGGTATTCATAATCAAAATTTAGAATGAAATATTGGTTGTAGCATTGAAAGTGATGTATCACATTTAGTAAAACAACAATTAGGATATGGAGCAAAAATATATAATCATAAGAATTTAAATAACCTATTACATTTAAGAATGGCAAATTTAAACAAATTAAATGTATTACATTACATTAATGAAAATATTAATTCAGAAATAGAAATCAGAAAAGAAATATATAAAAGTTCATTATGAAATAAATATAATAAGAAAAATGATGATAGTTGAATTAATAAAGGTAGAATTGTATATACAAATAAATATATTACATTTAAGTAAGTAAAAATATTAGTTAAAATTTAATAAAATTAATAATTTTTCATTGTGCAAAAATTCAATAATATGATAAAATGGTAATGAATAAAAATGACAATAACAAGAAAGATAAGGTTAGTTTAGTAATTAAATAATATAATTAGCTGATTGTTGTTTTACTTCTTCAAAGCAATACCTAAGAAAACTAAACGCGACCAAATAATTTTTTACAACAAAAATCACACATAAGAAATATATAATTAATTTGCATGTTGAAATAAAAAAAATTTAGGGGCTGTCCAAAATTCCGTGTCTCGATAATTCATTCTAAATTATACTTAAACGAAGGAGAACAGAAAATGACAAAAAAAAATAAAAAAAGAACCTGATGCAATTGATAAAGTTGTGGATTATTTTTTAGAAAATATTGATAATCCACAAAATTTATTTAAAAGCAATACTATTTTTAAGGAATTTATCAAAAAATAACTGAACGAATGTTAAATACGGAAATTAAAGATCATCTTGAAACTGATGAGAATCATAATAAAAGAAATGGCAACACACAAAAAACCATTATTACTTAAAAATGGTTCAATCGTAATTGATGTACCACGAGATCGAAATAGTACTTTTGAACCAGTAATTATTCCAAAAAGACAAAGAAAATTTGATAACTTTGATCAAAAAGTAATTTCTTTATATGCAAGAGGAATGACAATTTCTGATATCAAAGCACAATTGCAATAATTCTATCATGGAACAGAAATTTCAGAAAGTTTAATTAGTCAAATAACTGATGATGTTATTGAAGAAGTTAAAGTGTGACAAACTAAACCTTTAGAGAAGATTTATCCGATTGTTTATTTTGATTGTATTGTTGTTAAAGTAAAGCAAGATAAACGAATAATAAATAAAGCAGTTTATCTTGCCTTAGGATAGGAATTAATTTAGATGGTTTAAAAAATATTTTAGGAATGTGAATTAGTGAAAATGAGGGAGCCAAATTTTGACTTAATAAAATAAATTCCTTGCGGAAATGAAAAATCGTGGCTTACAAGATATTCTTGTTGCTTGTAATGATAATTTAACTGGGATGTCCGTGTCCGATGCAATAGAAGCTGTGTTCCCAAAAACACAGCACCAATTATGCATTGTTCATCAAATTCGTAATAGTTTAAAATTTGTTCCTTACAAAGATCGCAAATTTGTAGCTAATGATTTAAAATCAATTTATACAGCAATTAATGAAGAAATAACGTTAGTTGCTTTAGATCATTTTTCAGAAAAATGAAATAAAAAGTATCGACAAATTACTAAATCATGAAAAAATAACTGAAATAATTTAATAATTTTTCTTGAATATCCCCGGGAATTTAGAAGGATTATTTACACAACTAATGCGATTGAATCTATTAATAGTCAACTAAGAAAAGTAATTAAGAATAAAAAGATTTTTCCTAATGACGCATCAGTTTTTAAAATATTTTATTTAGCATTTCAAAATATGGTTAAGAAATGAACGATGCCAATTCAAAATTGGGGTAGTGCAATTTCACATTTAATGATAAAATTTGAGGACAGAGTGAATTTAAGTTAATTACTTAGAGACACAGTTAATTGTACAGTCCCAAAAACATCTTTATCTATACTGTAAAAAATATTTCCTTTGCTATCAAATTTTGTTATATCCATGGCATAAAAAGTATTTATTGAATTTAATTTAAAATCATTATAGTTTAAATAATAAAGTTTTTTATGACTATTAATGTAAATTTTTTCTTTTTGTAAATCTATTGAACTTATTTTACTATTTAATTCATTTATTTTATTAGCAGTTGTTTGGATAGGCTACAATAAGTTGGACCATAATTATATAGACTTCGAAATTATTAAGAAAGAAGGAATATAAAAATGGGAAATAAAACCTCATACTCTGAAGAATTTAAAAAACAAATTGTCATGCTATACAAAAATGGCAAAAGTGTTATTAATTTAGGGAAAGAATATAATTTACCAAAACCAACTATTTATAGTTGAGTTAAAAATTATAATAATTCTGGTTCATTTAAAGCAAAAGACAATCGCAAACTAGAAGAAAATGAAATAATAACTTTACGAAAAGAACTTAAAGACTTGAAAATGGAAAATGACATTTTAAAGCAAGCCGCACTGATAATGGCCAAAAAATAACAATAATTAATAGCAATAAGAAAAAATATTCAATAAGAAAAATGTGTAAATTATTAAATATTTCAAAATCCAATTACTATTATCAAATTAATAAATACACAAGGAAAATAGTGAATAATTATAATCAAGAAATTATCGGTGCATTTAACGAAATCCGCCAAGTCTATGGAGCTCGAAAAATCAAAGTAGTATTAGCTCATAAAAGTATTAACCTATCTAAACACAAAATTAGAAATATTATAAAAAACAATAATTTGATATCAAAGCACACAAAAACAAGACTTAAATGCAAAAATATTCAAGTAAATAATGATCCAGTAAATAACATTGTAAACCGAGACTTTAATAATAGAAAAATAAATGAAATTATCGTTAGTGACTTAACTTATATAAAAGTGGGTTTTAAATGATTTTATGTATGTCTCCTAATTGATTTGTATAATCGCGAGATTGTTGGTTATAGTTCCGAACCAAATAAAAATACGGAGTTGGTTTATCAAGCTATTATGCGAATTACTAGACCATTATCAAAAATTGAAATATTTCATACCGACCAAGGTAGTGAGTTTAAAAATAATATAATTGATCAATTATTATCTACATTTAAAATTCAAAGATCATTGAGTACGAAGGGTTATCCTTATGATAATGCAGTTGCTGAAGCAACTTATAAAGTTTTTAAAACAGAATTTATTAATGGTAGAAAATTCAATGATCTTGCACAATTAGAACTTGAATTATTTGATTACATTAATTGATACAATAATCTTAGAATACATGGCAGTTTAAATTATTTATCTCCAGTTACTTTTAGAAAACAAATGTCTATATAAAAATTGTCCTAAAAAGGGTTGCCAATCCACCTTGTGTTGTGCCAACAAACAAGTTATTACTTTTATCTATGGAAATTTTATTAATACTAAAATTATTATTTTTAGGTAAAGATGTTATTTCATTAATAGTAAATTTCCCACTTTCTAAAAAATATAGTTTACTGTTTAATGTATAAATATATAAGTTATTTTGTTTATCTAAAATATAATTTTTAATTCCATCATTGATATTTTTTATTTCTGTTTTGTTATTACTATTATCATTAATAAATAGTTTTCCATTTTCTGTAAAATATTCATTACCCAATTTATCTTTTAAAATATTATTACGAATTTCAACAGCATTTATTTCATTACTTTTTATAAAATAATGTTTATCAAAATAACTAACAATTACATTATCATTATGAATAATGTTAATTGAAAATACATCATTAGTGCCATAATAATTCAAATTTAATTTATCTTTTTGATATTCTTATTCTGTGCACCATCAATAATGACAATGTCAGTTTTAGTTTCTTTCGACGGTGCTGAAACTGATGCATTTCCAACAATTCCTGCTATTCCATTCCATTACTTGATATTGTTATTGTACTTAATAAACTAAGTAATTTTTTCATATTAATCATTCCTTTCTATTTGTATTCTTTTGAATACATAATTATTTATATTGTTATTAGAGTTGATAATTTTGATAATTGCTGTTCCAGTTCCAGTTGATAAGTTTTTAAAAGTCGTTGGGATGAAAAATAAACTCCTCGACATCTCTAACACTACCCATTACACTCCGTTCAGGACGCATAAAATTTTATTAGGCAGGAAAAGAAAGGTTTAAATAATTTTGAAAGAAAAACAATCACAATTTAATTATCATTTTATTTAAAAAATACCTAAGAAAACTAAACGCGACCTTTTTTATTTATTATCGTAAATACGCGATACCATTACCTTCCTAATAAAGTTTCTATGATACTAAAATAACACTGAAAACTACATAATTAAGCACCTTCCTTAATTATTATTATATCAAAGAATAATAAAAAAATAATCAATCACTTGATTATTTTTTAAAATTTTATCTACAATAACTAACTAGTAATTTTATTGTTCCTGTAATTACTAATTGCATTATTTTATCATCTAAAATGATTGCTGATTCGCCCATTTTAAAAGGCTCATCATTAATTGTTCCCGCCCCACTAACAATCGTTAATTGTAATCACTTAGTTTCATTAAAATCATAAGTTGTTGGCAATGAATTATTAATTAAATATAATGAAAAATATTCATTATTAACTAATAATCCATTTTCACGATGAATAACATCTAAGTTATTATCAGGAACAGTAATTGTTGCTAAACTATCTTTTAAATGTAATGCTCGTAAATTTCCTTCATCATCTTTACGATCAAAATCATAAAGACGATAAGTAATGTCGGATGATTGTTGTAATTCAAAAATTGTAACTCCGGGGGTTATCGCATGAACCTTACCAGGCGGAACATATAAAAAATCTCCTGGAACGATGGCAACTTCTTTTAAAAAATGCTTTCATTGCTTTTCATTAATCATTGTTGTTAACTGTTGATTATCATTAGCGTTATGACCATAAATAATTTTAGCATTTTGGGGGCAATCAAGAATATATCAACACTCTGCTTTTCCTAGACTTTGATGATGAGCTTTAGCATATTCATCATTGGGATGAACTTGAACACTTAAATAATCATCACTAGTAATAATCTTACTTAATAATGGAAATTCATTATAAGTTAAATTAAATAAATTTTTATTTTTTTCATAAAACTCTTTTAACGCTAATCCTTGAAATGAACCATTAATAATAATACTAGGATTTGAATCTAAAGCACTAATTACTCAAGCTTCCCCCGTTTTTGTTTTATTATTAATATCATATCCTCAATTTTGAAGGCGATGGGAACCTCATATTTTTTTAAGAAATTGCGGTTTTAATTTTAAAATTTGTGACATTAATTATTTCCCTCTTTTAAATCAATTAATATATTTCATAAAATTATATTTTTTTAAATTTAATTCATTATTTTTTATCATTAGTAATAGTCCATATGAAAAGCAAGTTATTAAGGCTCCAACAGCAATGATAATTAAAAAAATTGCTGTTTGTGACCCATATGGAACTGCTCCAAGGAATGCCATAATTGGCCCTCCGTGTTGGGCATAGTTTTGAATTGAAAAGATTCCCGCTATTCCGCCAGCAATTGATGAACCAATAACATTAGCAATAATAGCTCGTTTAGGATCCTTAATTGCAAAGGGAATTGCACCTTCAGATATGCCAATTGTTCCCATAATTAATGAGGCAATTCCTGCTTGTCGACTTTCAGCATCAAAATATTTACGAAAAATTATTGTACTTAAACCCATTCCAAGTGGTGCTACCGGAATAGCCGCCGCCATTGTCCCCATTGGTTGATAAATTTTCATTGTAACTAATGTACTAGCAGTAAAGAAAGCAACTTTATTAATTGGACCACCAATGTCAAATCCCGCCATTGCCCCAATTAATAACCCCATTCCAAAGGCAATGTCTAAACCAATATTTTGATTACCATAAACTCAGGATAAACCATACTGCACTCAAGTCATAACATAAGAAATTGGCGCACCAATAACAAAAATAAATATTAAAGATAACAATCCTCCAACCAAAATGGGAATAACAAAAATTGGAATGGCGGCTGATAGTGATTGTGGTACTTTTCATGAATTAATTCATTTTACTAAATATCCTGCCACCAATCCAGCAATTAGTGCACCAACAAAACCCATTGGCACCATATCGATTGGTTTATTTGTAACCGAGTCAATAATATTTACTTTAAAAAACTTAAAAAAATTATTTCCCTCGTTTCCTATTAATGATGCTGTCATTGCGGGCACTAAAGCAGCCCTGCCAGCAATTGAATAAGCAATAAAACCTCCTAAAATGGGAATCATTAAATACATGGCACTAGCCCCAATAATATTTAAATATTTTAAAAATTCAATATCATTAGGCGTAGCATTATTGTTTCCTGTAATAATTTTTGCTAAACTGATAGATAGTGCAACTAAAATTCCTCCCAAAATAACAAAAGGTACCATATAACTAACACCGGTCATAAAGTGTTTTAAAATAGAATTACTATCTTGTTTATTTTTAGTACTAAAATTAATTGCAGACAATACTTTATTACTATTTAAAGCATCAATTAATAATTGCTCAGGATTTTTAATTGCTTGACTTACTTTAACTTGTAAAATTTTTTTATTAGCAAAACGATTTAAATCAATCCCAATATCAGATGCAATTAAAACTGCATCAGCATTAGTAATATCTTCATTAGTAAATGAATTTTTAACTCCCACTGCTCCATGAGTTTCCACATTAATGCCATAACCTAACTTCTTTGCTGCTTGTTTTAACTTGTCAGCAGCAATATAAGTATGAGCAACACCAACCGGACAAGCAGTAATGGCTAAAATATTTATTGGTTTTGATACTATCTTTTGTTCTTTAGTTTCTTCGCAAAACAAAGCATTAATAATTTCTTCTTTACTAAGGCTACTTGTTAAAATTTCTTTAACTTTTTCATCTAATAATCTTTTAGCAATGGAACTTAAAATATTTAAGTGTAAATCACTAGCTTGAATTTTAGGAACAAGTAAAACAATTGCTATTTGTACAGGTTGATCATCAATTGCTTTTCAATCCATTTTTTGTTTAAAACGTAAAAACATTACTGTTGGTTTTTTAATGACATCATTTTGGACATGTGGAATAGCTAAACCTGCACCCGTTCCCGTTGATGCTAAAGCTTCTCTTGCTTTTAGCGCTGTAATTAAAATAGTATCATCTTGACTGTTAATAATATTGCTTTTAACAGCTAAACGAGCAATTTCATTAAAAACATCATCTTGACTATTAACATCAAGATTAAAAACAATATTGTTTAATTTTAATAAGTTTACATTCATTTATTTATCACCTTTACATATATATATCTTTATATACTAATACTATCATATTTTTAGAATTTTAAATAATATTTTAATGGTCGCGTTTATTTTTCTTAGATATTTTTTAAAAAATAAAAAATAATCATTTACTATAAATTATTTCAATATGCAAATTAAGTATATATTTCTTATGTATGATTTTTGTTGTAAAAAATTATTTTAATGTTTTTTTATAAGTATTTTGCTTATTTTTTATAACCTTTTATTGAGATTTTGTTTGTTAATGTTAAATATTTTGTTTTATTACTTATTTTTTAAATAAAATGATAATTAAATTGTGATTGTTTTTTTCAAAATTATTTAAATCTTTACCTACCTAACAAAACTTTATGCTCCTTCATATTATTATCTGTGGATAGGCCACAATAAGTTGGACCATAATTATATAGACTTCGAAATTATTAAGAAAGAAGGAATATAAAAACGGGAAATAAAACCTCATACTCTGAAGAATTTAAAAAATAAATTGTCATGCTATACAAAAATGGCAAAAGTGTTATTAATTTAGGGAAAGAATATAATTTACCAAAACCAACTATTTATAGTTGAGTTAAAAATTATAATAATTCTGGTTCATTTAAAGCAAAAGACAATCGCAAACTAGAAGAAAATGAAATAATAACTTTACGAAAAGAACTTAAAGACTTGAAAATGGAAAATGACATTTTAAAGCAAGCCGCACTGATAATGGCCAAAAAATAACAATAATTAATAGCAATAAGAAAAAATATTCAATAAGAAAAATGTGTAAATTATTAAATATTTCAAAATTCAATTACTATTATCAAATTAATAAATACACAAGGAAAATAGTGAATAATTATAATCAAGAAATTATCGGTGCATTTAACGAAATCCACCAAGTCTATGGAGCTCGAAAAATCAAAGTAGTATTAGCTCATAAAAGTATTAACCTATCTAGACACAAAATTAGAAATATTATAAAAAACAATAATTTGATATCAAAGTACACAAAAACAAGACTTAAATGCAAAAATATTCAAGTAAATAATGATCCAGTAAATAACATTGTAAACCGAGACTTTAATAATAGAAAAATAAATGAAACTATCGTTAGTGACTTAACTTATATAAAGTGGGTTTTAAATGATTTTATGCGTGTCTCCTAATTGATTTGTATAATCGCGAGATTGTTGGTTATAGTTCCGGACCAAATAAAAATACGGAGTTGGTTTATCAAGCTATTATGCGAATTACTAGACCATTATCAAAAATTGAAATATTTCATACCAACCGAGGTAATAAGTTTAAAAATAATATAATTGATCAATTATTATCTACATTTAAAATTCAAAGATCATTGAGTGCGAAGGGTTGTCCTTATGATAATGCAGTTGCTGAAGCAACTTATAAAGTTTTTAAAAAAGAATTTATTAATGGTAGAAAATTCAATGATCTTGCACAATTAGAACTTGAATTATTTGATTACATTAATTGATACAATAATCTTAGAATACATGGCAGTTTAAATTATTTATCTCCAGTTACTTTTAGAAAACAAATGTCTATATAAAAATTGTCCTAAAAAGGGTTGCCAATCCAAAAAAATATTATCTTTCTTTTATTTTAGTAAAAATAAAAATGCTTATATTTTTATATAAGCATTTTAACATCAAATTAGCAATAAATTTTTTCGATCTAGTGAGCAAAATTTCTAAATTAATTATCTTTTAAATAAGCAATTAACTCCTTTGTTATTGTTTTATTTTTAATAATAGCATTTAATTCGGCAAATGAAACTGCTTTCATTTTTGTTAATGTTTCAAACTGTTGATATAACTTTTTAATAGTTAACTCACCTAATCCTTTAACTTTTTTTAACGAATTAACAAATAAAGAATTAGTTTGTTGTTGACGATGAAATAAAATTGTATAATTATGTACCTCTTCTTGAACTTTAGTTAATCAATGAAATAAAGCACTCTTTTTAGCAATATCCAACCGACAACCTTTATTATCTAATAAATAATCAGTTTTATGATGACTATTTTTAACAAGACCAACAATTGGTAAATTAATATTTAAATTTTTCAATTGCAACTGCACACTATCAATTTGCAACTTACCACCATCAACAATAATCAACTCCGGCATTGGTTCCTTATTCATTAATTTTTTTCAATAACGACGATAAACTAAATTTTGCAAATAATGATAATCCCCTTGTTGTTCAATTTGAATTTTATAACGACGAAACAGTTTTTTAATTGCTTGACCATTTTTATAAACAATAACCCCACCAATAACATTATCATGTCCTAAATTAGCAATATCAATAATTTCAATATATTGTGGCGTCGCGATTTTTAAAATATTTCCTAATTGTTCAACAATCTCATAATAACGATATTTAATTTGATAGGAATCAACAAGTTGTTGCTTTAATAATTCTTGAGCATTCTTAGTAGCTAAAGAAATTATTTCTTGCATTTTTTTATTAATCTTATTAATAATTTTAATATTTAATGCTTCTGCTAAATCATCTAAAACAATATTAGCAACATATAATTCTTGGGGGACAATATTATTAGTATATAACTGTTGTAAATAATTTCTCATTGCATCAGTTAAATCATCATTAAATAAAGTAAAAATTTGTTCATCTTTAGAAAGCAATTGTCCATTACGATAAAATAATGCTGTTATTGATAATTTATGATCTTTAATAGCATAACCAATAAAATCACGATTACGAAAATCAGGAAATTGAACAAATTGATTAGAAATAAATAATTGTAACTTATCTAAGACATTTTTTAATCTTTGTGCTTCTTCATATTGTAAATTAATCGCTGCTTGTTGCATTCGCTCAATAATTTTATTTTTAATATTTTGATTTTTTCCTTGAAAAAAATCATTAATTTTCTTTTTCATCAAGGCATAATATTCCCAAGGAACCTCTTTAAAACAAGCGCCGGAACATAATTGCAGATGATAATATAAACACGACGCCCCTAAACTTCCTTTACATCTTCGCAAAGGAAATAATTGTTGCAATATCTTTAAAACTTCTCTAGCGCCCGAACCATCAGGAAAAGGACCATAATATTTACCATTATCTTTTTTAACTTTACGAACAAAACGATATTCAGGATTATTTTCATCAGTAATTTTAATATAAGGATATGTTTTATCATCATTTAATAAAATATTATATCGGGGACGGTTGTCTTTAATTAAATTATATTCCAACAATAATGCTTCTTTTTCATTAATTGTTAAAATATAAGCAACATCAGCAATTTCACGAACTAATTTAGTAGTTTTAAAATTATGAACTTTACTAAAATAATTATTTACCCGATGTTGAATATTTTTTGCTTTACCAACATAAATTAATTGCTGAGTTTCATTATAAAACTGATAACATCCCGAACCTTGTGGTAAATTTTTAATTTTTTCTTGTAAAAAAAAGGGTTTAAATCACGCCATTATCAAAATTCCTACTCTTTTATTCATAATCAAAACTTCACGAGGTTTGGACCCATTTTGCGGCCCAACAACATCATTAGTTTCTAAACCTATCAATTAATCTTGCTGCCCGATTATAACCAACACCAAATCTTCTTTGAATTAATGAAGCGAATATCTTTTTATTCGCAATAACAAAATCACAAATTTCATCATACAATTCATCATCTTCACCGGTAATAATACGATTAGCATTCGATCGTATTTAGTCTTCTTGGGTATTTTTTAAAAAAGAAAAAACAATCATTTACTATAAATTATTTCAATATGCAAATTAAGTATATATTTCTTATGTATGATTTTTGTTGTAAAAACTTATTTTGATGTTGTTTTTATAAGCGTTTTTTTAGGTTTTATAACCTTTTATTGAGATTTTGTTTGTTGATATTAAATATTTTGTTTTATTATTTATTTTTTAAATAAAATGATAATTAAATTGTCGTTGATTTTCATTAAAAATTATTTAAACATTTTTCTACCTAAGAAAACTTTATGCGTCCATAATCTTCTTCACTGTTTTCATTTGGCATATTATTATTTTCCATATCTTGATTATTGTGGTCATCATGTCCATCATTTGGATGATGCTCTTGTTGTTTGTTAGAATTTGGCATCTCATTATTTTCTTCTGACATTGAATTGAACGCTACCGCTACTATTACCATCTATCATACCATTTAAAATAATCATTTCTTCACCTTCTATCAAACTTAATTATAAACTTTAAAAAAATTAATTAAAGATAAATTAAAATAAAAATTTAATACTTAATATTCATTAAGTACAACCCAACACCAGATACTTGATATTTAGTTTTCAAAGTTAAAGGATTTAATAATTTTTCTTGCAACTGTGCTAACGATATTTTCCCTTCATAACAAGCTAAAATACTACCAACAATCATCCTTACTTGATGACGAATAAAGCTTGGGACTTTAATAATAATTATCACTAAATCTTGATGTTTTTTAATTTTAATACTCTTAATATTTCGCACACGATTAATAGTTTCATTATCTTTTAATAAAGAAAAATTAGAAAAATCATAAGTCCCAACAAAAATCTTAGCAATCTTTTGTAAATTTATTTTTCGTAACGGTTTGTTATATTGATAAATATATCTTTGTTGAAATACATTGTAAGGCCCACAATTAATCTGATAATGATATGTGTTTAAAACACATTTTTTTCGCACATGAAAATCATTAGCAACAATAAAACAATTAGTAATATAAATATCATTAGGTAATTTATTATTTAAAATTCATTGTAATTGTTTTGGTTCTAATCTAATATTAAATGATAATTTAACTTTTTGGTCATAACTATGAACTTTTTTATCGGTACGAATTGCTGCTTGAATTTTAAACTCACAATTAAAAACACTAGTAATAACTCTGCGATTAATGAACTTCAACAGTAATTTTGTTATTTTGACGGGTCCATGTCCATCCCCGATACTTGCTACCATCATAACTAATGGATAATAAATAAGAAACCATTATTTAATATATTATTGATCGTCAAACAAACTGATCAACATAACGCATCGGCTTTCAAACATCGCAACTATTTAATCATTCAATACCAATATTAGTAGATAATACCACCATTAATGATAAAAAACTAAAAATTAAAATTAAAATGAATACGTCTAAAAATCCAATCCGATATTGACGAAATCTTGTTCTTTTTTGATGGGGATCATAACCTCGAACATCCATTGCATAAGCCATATCCTCAGCTTTTTGAAATGATGATACTAGTAAAGGAATAATTAAAGAAATGATTGATTTAATTTTATCTTTAAATTTACCATTTTTAGAATCCATTCCTCTTGATGCTTGTGCTTTTTTAATTCGCATTGCTTCTTCAAATAAAGTTGGTAACATTCTTAATGCCATTGAAATGATAATTGAAATAATATGAACGGGAATTTTAATTAGTTTCAAAGATCACATTAAATCTTCCAAAGCTAATGTCAAATCTAATGGTTTTGTTGTTGATGTCAAAATCGTTGTCACTAAAACCATCAAATAAATTCTTAAAGAAATATATAATGTCGTTAAAATCGCTTTTCAAGACACAATAAGTATCTTAAACTTAGCTGGTTGATATATAAGACCTACTGTATCTCAAAGTGGTTGTTTATCCGTATCAAATTCTGGCTTAATAAGAAAGAAATTTAATACTAATAATACTAGAGTTACAAAAATAACAAACTTAAATAAAGAAAATAATAATGGTAATGGTAATTTAGAAATAAAGAAAATACTAATAATTACTGTTCCGGTTAAAATATAACCGGTAAAACCAGTGCTAATAAAAACCGTTGCAATTAAAGCAATTATTGATAACATTTTAATTCTAGGGTCTAGGCGATGAATAAGAGAATTATATGGCAAATACCGCCCAAATGATATATTCATAAACTAACTCCTTCTATTTACTATTAATTCTTTGTGCTAATTGGGTTACTAGATCTTCAACAGTCCGAGCATTAATACCACTAATATCAAAACCATTATCTTTTAACTTTTGTAAAAAACGAAAAATTTTTGGCGGTTCAATATTAATTTCTTTAATTAATCGAACATTAGCAAAAAGACTAACAGGAACACTTTGATGATACAATTGACCATTTTTTAAAACAACAACCTCATCAGCGTATTGCAAAACATGATCCATATTATGAGTAACAAGAATAATGCGTTTTTTATTTTGTTTATTAAATTTAAAAAATAACTTCATTAACTCTTCTTCTCCGTCAGGATCTAAGCCGGCTGTTGGTTCATCTAAAATTAAAGTATGACCTTCAATCGCCAAAATTCCAGCAATCGCTACTCTTCTTTTTTGGCCACCAGATAAATCAAAAGGCGAACGAGTTAAATATTCTTGACCTAATCCCACAAGTTTTAAATATTTAGCAGCTTTAAGTCGGGCTTCATCTTTTTTAACACCAAAGTTTAAAGGACCAAACATAATATCCTTTTCAATTGTTTCTTCAAATAATTGATATTCCGGAAATTGAAAAACTAACCCCACCGATTTTCGTAATAACTTCTGATTTTTAACTTTTCTTTGTTTTGCTTTAATCAGAAAATCGCCAACAATAACTTGCCCCACTGTTGGAATTAATAATCCATTAATATGTTGAATTAAAGTTGATTTTCCACTACCAGTAGAACCAATAATTGCCGTAATAATATGATCTTTTATTCAAACATTAACATTTTTTAAAGCCTGAAATTGGAATGGACTTTTAGGAGCATAAATATAACTAACATTATTAAATTTAATTAAATTAGATGGATTATCAATAATTAATTTTTTTGACATATTTGTTGTACCAATTCCTCTTCATATAATGTTTCTTCAATATTAACACCATACTTTTTTAATCCATAAGATACTTTTAAAATAAAAGGAATATCTAAATGAATACTTCTTAAAAAATCAACTTCTTTTAAAATTTCTTCTGGTTTACCAAAACGAACAACTTTTCCTTTATTCATTACTAATACCTTATCAGCATTAATAATTTCATCCATATCATGTGTAATTGAAATAATTGTTTTCTCACGAGATTTTTTTAATTGCACTATAATTTCTTTTACTTCTCTTTTTCCCTTAGGGTCCAACATACTAGTGGCTTCATCAAAAATAATTAATTTTGGAGTTAATGCTAAAGCCGAAGCAATCGCTACTCTTTGTTTTTGACCACCAGATAATAATAATGGTTCGTGATCTAAATAACTTTCCATTCCCACCATTTGCGAATATTTAGTAATAATATCAGGCATCAATTTTGGATCAATACATTTATTTTCTAAACCAAAAGCAATATCATCACGAACTGTTGAACCAATAAATTGATTATCCGGATTTTGAAAAACAATTCCTAATTTACGAGAAATTAATTGACTATTTTCTTTAGTTACTAAATTACCAAATACTTCAATGCTACCTTTTTGCGCTTTTAAAACACCAATAATAATTTTTGATAAAGTTGATTTCCCACTACCATTATGACCAATAATAGTTGCATACTCGCCATGATTAATAATAAAACTAACACCATCAACAGCATTAGGATAATTTGTACGATATTTAAATTCAATATCTTGTACTTTTAAAGCGATATTATTTTTTCTTGTTAATGTTTCCAATTTTTCGTGGGCTTTTTTTTTCTTTCTCATTAATATACTCCCAAATATCTAAATAATTAATATTTAACTATTTAATTTTAACACACTAATAAAAGAATGTTAAATAGGAAACATTAAACAAATATTAATTCCCCTAATAAATATAATTTATTGATATTTATAGAGCCTAGAGCCTGTCCAAAATTCTGTGTCTCGATAATTCATTCTGAATTCTATTAAGAAGAAGTAAAACAAAAAATTATAAAAAAGCAAAAACCCCCTGATAAAATTGATAAAGTTGCTGATTATTTTTTAAAAGTAAAATTTGAAGACAAAGTGAATTTAAGTTAATTACTTAGAGACACAGTTAATTGGGCAGTAACTATTTAAGCAAAACTCATAAAATATTGATCTCATGTTAAATGGGATAATCATTTTGACATCATTTTATCTAAACATACCAAAAATATCTGATTTTTCTTGTGAAATTAAACCTAGTTTAACATAATCTTGAAGAATTGTGTGAGTTCATCCATCTTCATCGGTAAAAAAACGATTATTAGTTAAATATAAAATTAACACCACTAACACTAATACTAAAACAGCAGCAGCAGCAGCACCGCGCTTTCATTCTCATGCTTGCTTATTATAACCTAAAAAATAACTAATAAAAAAGCTAATGAAAAAAGTCAAAATTAATGGCATTGCTAAGCGGTCGCCATTTAAAATAAATGTTATAAACATAAAAACTGTTGGTAAAATTAATCTTCTGCGAACAACAAAAGCTGAAAAATCCTTTTTAGTAAAACTAAAAATATAAAGTGGTGGAATTACCATTCATGCTCAATATAAAGGTCCTGTTAAAATATTTGGTATCTTTTGCGACTTAAAATTATACATTGCACTAGCAACAACTGAATGAGTAAAACCAACAATTACTGTTGTACAAAGAATAATTAATCCTAGATTTCACGGTTTATAAAATGACTCAACTAAACGAGCACAATAAAAAATGACTAAACACGATAAAAATAAATTAAACCCATTGTCACCAGCTAATGGATAAACTATTCATCGTCAAAACTGACCAGCTTGAAAAATTAAATGTTTATATGAACCACCTAACATTAATTGTGACTCGATTTCACCATCAATTAAACTATTATCATTTTTTTCTTGCAAAATCTCACGAATTTGTGGCACAAAAAATGGAACTAGAATTGGTAATAGTAAGGGAATAAATGTAAACACATAAGCTAAAAATATATTTTGCTTAGTTGTTAAATTATGAAAATCTTTCATTCTTTTTTGTAATAATGAACCTTCTTTTAAATCATCACTAGTAATTGACTTCGGATCAAAAACCTCATCATCATTACTAGATTTTTCTTGAAAAGCAATGGTTTCAATTTGATCAATTTGTGAATAAATTGGTTTCAATTGGGCGACTAAAGTTTCTGGATTAACAAAAACAATCCCATCGTTATTACTAAAAAGCAATGACTCATGAATAACCTTAGTTAATACAATTGTTAATACTTGTAATTTACTATGACTACTAGTAGCAATTTCTTTACGAAAAATATCAATATCTAACTGATTTTGTTTTAAATCTTTTGCCGATCACATTTCCGAATGATTAAAATAATCTAAAATCTTAATAAATTGATAACTCTTATTAAATAAATTAATTAAATATAAATTATGTTCTTTATTTCGCTTTCATCGTCATTTTCGCTGATGAATTTGATATTTTTCAATTTGTTTAAAATACTCAACTAATTGCATTTTTAAAATATCAAATGTATTTCTTTCCATTGTCGTCATACTTCCTCCCCTCCTTATTAGATAAAGTTTATCACTACACTACAGTGATTAAAAAACCTATTGTAAAATATCTAACCTTGTTTTAAAAGATTCTGGTAATTCACAATTCAACTTCATTTTCTTACCACTAATAGGATGAATAAACGTAATCTCATGAGCATGTAAATATTGTTCATAATGTTCATCTAAATCTTGTTTAATTCCATATAAATGATCTCCTAAAACAGGATGTTTAATAAAACTTAAGTGAACACGGATTTGATGTGTTCTTCCTGTTAATAACTCACATTCAAGAAAAGTAATATTACTTTCTAAAAATCTTTTAATAACATTAAATTTAGTTTGAGCTGGTTTACTATTTTTAAAAACAATCGCCATTCGTTTACGATTTTTAGGATTACGACCAATGGGACTATCAATAAAACCACTCTCTTTATTAATAATACCACGAACAAGAGCAAAATACTTTCTAGTTAAAGATTTATTTTGTAACTGATTAGTTAACTTTTGATGAACATAATTACATTTAGCAATAATAAGTAATCCTGTTGTATTTTTATCTAAACGATGCACAATACCTGGTCTTACGACATCATTATCAGATAATTTAATATCTTTAGCTAATAAAATATTAACTAGTGTATTATCTCAATTGCCAACCCCGGGATGAACAACAAGATTTTTTGGTTTATTTATTACTAATAAATACTCATCTTCATAAACAATATCTAAATCTTTTTTATCAAGATTTTCGCCTTGTCGAGATTTATCTTCTTGAAAATTAACTGTAATCACATTGTTTTGCTTAACATTATAGTTATTAGTAATAATTTGATTATTAACAATAACTTTTTCATTAGTAATTAATTTTTGAATTTGACTACGAGAAAGACCTTTAATCGCAGAAAATTTTAATTGCAAATACTTATCAATTCTTTTAATACTTGGTACTTCTTCAACAATAATAACTAATTTCTTTTCCATCTTATTATTCTCAATAACTAGTTATTGGTATTAAAATAATTACAATTGTTCCGCCAAAAACAAACATATCCGCAATATTAAAAATTGAATATGGTGAAAATAATTGTCAAGAAAAATAATCAACAACGCCTCATTCAACAATTTGATTTGAAAACCGATCACCAAAATTACTTAATGCGCCAGCAACAATTAATGCCAAACCAATATTCATCATTGTTGTTTGCGCAAATAAAAATCCTACTAAAATTAACAAAATAATAATACTTTGCACAACAACCATTAATTCAGGATTTTCAGCACCAATTCCAAATGCGGCTCCTGTATTATATACTAACTCAATTTGAATAAATCCTGGTAAAAAATTAACCATTTCATTTCCATTTAAATTATTAATAACAGCATTTTTAATTATAAAATCAATTAAAATAAGAATAAAAATAGTTATTAACAATAATAATTTTTTCTTTAAATTTCAAGTATAATTACTGAAATATTCCTCAACTGAATTTTTTAATTGTTTTAAATGACGATTCATTATTTATTTTCCTCTAATTCACTAATAACCTTTTGACAACGAGAACAAAGTTCATCAATCGTAACACTCACAATCATTCAACAACGAACACACTTATCACCAAGTTTTAATTTTACCGCAATTTTAGCCGTTGGATACTGAACACCGACACTTAAATTGTTACTAACAATTAACTCACTAATAATAAACATTTGTCCTAAATTATTTATTGTTGCTAACTCTTGATAATTATCATTTAACTGCATAATAACTTGAGCTTGTAAGGACTTACCAATAACCTTTTCATTTCTTGCTAATTCTAATGCCTTATTAACATCTTCGCGTAATTGTAAAAGTTTATATCCGATATTTTTAATTTCACTAATATTTTCAAATGTTGGCAATACAACCATATCCATTAAATGAATTGAAGATAATTTATTTGTTAACGGTAAATGCTCATAAACTTCTTCACAAGTGTGAACTAAAATTGGCGCCAAATTAAACAATATTGTTTGTAAAATATAATAAATTGTTGTTTGTACTTGTTTTCGACGCATACTATTTGCTTCTTCAATATATAAGATATCTTTAGTAAAATCAAGATAAAATGCCGAAAGACTATTAACAATAAAATTGTTTGTTAACATATATACTTCATTAAAATCATAATTATTGTATGCCACTTGTGTTGCATGATGATATTCTTGGGTTTTAACTAATAAATACTGATCAACTATTTCATACTCCTTAACAATATGTTCTGATTTAAAATCAAATAAATTTCCTAACATAAAACGCATTGTATTACGAATTTTACGATAGTTCTCACTAACTTGTTTTAAAATATCATTACCTATTTTCATTTCATCAGTGTAATCAACGGATGAAACTCATAATCGCAAAATATCACTACCATAAGTAGTGCACACTTCCAAAGGATCAATAGCATTACCTAATGATTTTGACATTTTTTTCTCTTTTTCATCATTAATAAATCCATGAATAATTACTTGTTCATAAGGAACTCGTTTTAACGGACTAATAACACCTGTAATTAATGAAGAATTGAATCATCCTCGAAACTGGTCACTACCCTCTAAATAAAGATCCACAGGATATTTTCAATGCTTTTGTTGCCACAAATTTCAATGCGAAATTCCACTATCAAATCAAACATCCATAATATCAGTTTCTTTACGAAACCTACCATTAGGGGCTTGATGATGAGCATAATTTTTTGGCAATAACTTATCTAATGGTCAACTTCATCAAATTGCTGTTCCATATTGAGCAATTAAATCACGAAAATGTTTAATTAATACAACATCATAAATCGGTTCATTATCTTCACCATACAAAATAGTAATCGGCACTCCCCATAATCTTTGGCGCGAAATACATCAATCATCACGATGCGTAATCATCTGACGCATTCTTTCTTGACCTCAAACTGGTAAATATTTAACTTGATTAATTTGTTCCAATAATTGTGATTTAATAGCACTAATGGCAACAAACCATTGTTCAGTTGCTCGATAAATAATTGGCTTTTTAGTTCTTCAATCATGAGGATAAGAATGTTTAATAAAAGATAAAGCTAATAATTTATTGTCAGCTTTTAATCTTGTAGTAATAATTTTATTAGTATCTTCATAAAATTTACCTTGTAATTGTTTATCATTAATTACATCAGTAAAATAACCAGCATTATCAACACTAACAATTGGCGTTGTATTATTTTGTTGACCAATAATAAAATCATCAACACCAAAACCACAAGCAGTATGAACTAATGCCGTCCCCTCGGTTAAAGTAATATGATGTCCTAACACTACTTTATTAATAATATTGTTATATAACGGATGAAAATAAGTAATACCAACTAAATTAGCACCAATTAATTGTTTAATAACTTTAACATCTAATAATTGACATTGTTCACTAACTTTTGCTAATAATTCCTTAGCAACGACCAATTTACCTTGGTTTGAGTTAATAACAACATATTCAATATCTTTATCAACAGAAATAAATTGATTACTAGTTAATGTTCACGGTGTTGTCGTTCATACTACTAATCGCACATCATTATCTAAAATACCATTACCGGCTTTCAAATCACAAGCAATAAAAACACTTGGTGATATCTTTTCCGTATATTCTACTTCTGCTTCAGCTAACGCTGTTTGACTACTTGGTGATCAATATACGGGTTTTAATCCGCGATAAATAAGCTTTTGTTCAATCATCATTATTAAAAAATCAATTTGATAACCTTCATATGTGGGAACACAAGTAATATATTCATCATTAGGAATATTTAATAACCCCAAGCGGGCAAATTGTTGCTTTTGAATTGCTATTTGCTCTTGAGCATATTCATAACACTTATTACGAAATAAAACTGGGCCTGATTTTTTTCACTCAATATTTAACTTAGTAACTGCTGTTTCAATTGGCAGTCCATGTGTATCTCAACCAAATAATAATGGTACATAATAACCATTAAAACTACGATTTCTTACAATAATATCTTTTAAAATTTTATTCAAAGCATGACCAACATGAATACTACCATTAGCATAAGGTGGCCCGTCATGTAAAATAAACTTTTTACCAAATTCATTTTTTAATAAAATCTGTGACCATAATTGTTCTTTTTGCCACTTTTGTTGATAATACAATTCTTTATCTTTTAAATTAGCCCGCATTTCAAACATAGTTTGCGGCATTAACAAAGTACTTTTTCAATCACGCATCTATAATTCTCCTTTATTTTTTAGTAAGAAAATTTCTTACTAACTTCAACAAATATCCAAAATCTAAGTTATTGAACATAAAAATGTCTAACAACTAAAACAAATAATATCACATTCATTTCCGACATTAAAATACTCCCTAAATGAATTTATAGTATACAACTAAACAATTATTAAATAATCATTTCACAATAAGTTATAACACCCTAACCTAAAACAACAAAAAGTAGAAGGTAAAATATACTTAGCGATTTATTTTTTATTTTAATTTATCAATAATAATATTAGTTATTTCATCAATTGACTTATTATCACTTTCAATAACTAAAAAATTAAAATTATTTTTATGTTTTTCATATCATTGTTCATACTTCTCATTTAATAAAACTCAATAATTTTCATCAATTAATAATTCACTAGCCCGGGCACGAACTTTTATGCGTTGAATTGCTGTTGACGAAGACACGCGTAAAAAAACAATTAAATCGGGAGTAATTAAATTATCTAAATAAATGCCATCTAAAATCACATTGTGATAAAAGTCACAATAAACCTGATAATCAGTAACATTAATAAGTTGTAATTCTTTTAACACTTCAACAAAAATAACATCTTCCATCACACTACGATCAAAAATTACATTTGCCCTACCCTTAGTTAACTTTAATTGTTGACTTCGTGCCATTAACATATATACTTGCATTTTAAAAGCTATTTGTTGCGGATTACGATAATATTCATCCAAATATGGATTTTCCTTTACCGGCTCATTCATTAATAAATAATCCGCATATCTTTTTGATAATTCTTCACTAATAGTTGACTTCCCGGCCCCCACTACTCCTGATAATATAATTCGCATTTATTTAAACCCCCTATAAAATAATATACTTGAACTAAAATTATTAAATGAAAAACCATAACTTAATTTTATTTACTATTTAATTTATTGATAACAAAAAACGCTAATTAATTATTCTATCTAAAAAAATGAATTTATTTATTATCCACAAAATACTAATAATCGAAATCAAATTTATAATATTTATTCTTAATAATTAATAAACTACTTTTATTTATATTAATTTTTAATCTTTATTTCATCTTTTAGTTTATTGCTTGCATCAATTTCTTCTTCTACTGTTATTGATTCTGATTGATAAGTAAGTAATATTTGTTGACAACTGTTTTTTGTTTTTGATAACAATAAATTCATTGTTGCAATTATTTTATTTAAAATTAATTTGTTAAATTTTTCTGCTTATTTTTTAGTACAAATAATTTTAACTAAATTACGATGGTCGCGTTTATTTTTCTTAGATATTTTTTAAAAAATAAAAAATAATCATTTACTATAAATTATTTCAATATTCAAATTAAGTATATATTTTTTATGTATGATTTTTGTTGTAAAAACTTATTTTAATGTTATTTTTATAAGCGTTTTCCTTGGTTTTTATAACCTTTTATTGAAATTATGTTTGTTGATATTAAATATTTTGTTTTATTATTTATTTTTTAAATAAAATGATAATTAAATTGTCGTTGCTTTTCATTAAAAATTATTTAAACCTTTTCCTGCCTAACAAAACTTTATGCGTCCCTATTAAAAATTTTCATTACTAATAAAAACATAAGCAAAAGCATCAATCTTTTGAGCTTTACCCTGCAAAGTATAAATAACGCCACCTAAAAATTCTAAAGTGCGTTTGCGATCAATCGGTGGTAAATTTGCAACATTAACAATTAAATTTTCACCAGTAATTAAGCGGTCTGCTAAAGCAATAACTTGATCATAAACTTCTAATTCATATTCTAATAATGGCTTTGTTAAATTATCATCAACTGCCAATGATTGCATAGTAGAACTTAAATCATTATCTTGAAGTTTAATTGTTGAATGTAACTGTGACAACACTGAATTAGATTGAATGTCATCATTTTGAACTAATACTGCTGATTTTTTCTGTCTTTTTTTGAACATCATTATCGCCCTCTTAAAAATGGTGGTAAATCATCATCATTATTTAATTCCTCTTGCAAACCATTACCAGATGGTTTAAAGTTACCAACTCGCTGCGGTTTATAAATAACATTTCGTTCTTGTAACTGATCATTTTCATAACCAAAATTAAACAAATTTTCTGCTCCTGCGGGGCGAAATCTTTTTAATCGTGCTTCTTCAATAACCTGAGGATTAGCTTTCTCAATTTGTTTTTCATCAAAACCAGTAGCAATAACTGTAACAATCATCTCATCATCGAGATGTTCATTCACAGCAACACCAAAAATAATATTTACTTCACTACCAGCAGCTTGACGAACAACATCAACAGCATCATTGGCATCAAATAATGACATGGTATTACCGCCTGTAACATTTACAATCGCATTTTGAGCCCCTTTAATCGATGCTTCCAATAATGGTGAATAAATTGCTTTATTAGCAGCCTCAATAGCTTTATTTTCCCCAGTGCCAATACCAATACCAAATAAAGCACTACCCTTGCTTTCAATAACTGTTTTAACATCAGCAAAATCTAAATTAATTAATGCGGGAACAGCAATTAAATCAGTAATTGTTTGAACTCCTTGTCTTAAAATATTATCAGTTTCATTAAATGATTCTGTTAAAGGCACACCACCAATTACTTGCAATAATTTATCATTAGAAATAATTATTAATGAATCAACATGCTTTCTTAATTCTTCAATACCTTGAACTGCATAAGAACTCCTTAAACTACCTTCAAAAGCAAATGGTCTTGTAACAATAGCAGTTGTTAAAGCACCTAAATCTTTAGCAATTCGGGCAATAATCGGAGCAGCTCCTGTGCCAGTTCCTCCACCCATTCCGGCAGCAATAAAAACCATATCAGAATTTTCTAACATCTTTTTAATTTCCGGTTCAGTTTCAATTGCTGCTTGTTTACCAATTTCTGGATTAGCACCCGCTCCCAAACCTTTAGTTAATTGTTTGCCTAAAATAATCTTTTCACGAGCTTTAGAAACGCTTAATACTTGAGCATCAGTATTTGCAACAATGAAATCAACACCTTGAACTCCTGCCTCGATCATGCGATTAACAGCATTGTTTCCGGCTCCACCAACACCGATTACTTTAATATGAGCTACTTGATCATATTGTTCTAGTTGAGTATCATTATTCATTTCTCTTCATCTCCTCTTTATGAATTAAACCGGCAAATATTACTAATACTTATGAACATAATCTAACTTATGATTCTTAGGTATGTTCGGATATTATGGTTCTCTACTTATTCTATCAATTGAAAATACTTTTTCAATAGTATTTTTGTTTAATATTGTAGAAACCATATACATATGACAAGATTTTGGTTTTTACAGGTTGGTTTTTTGCCTTTAACTAAAACTACTTTGCTGTTAAATTGATAAATAAATATGAGCTCATTTATTTATTGCAAGAAATATAAGGTTAAATTAACACTTATTATTTTTAGTTATGCCTTGTATTTTTTTGTGCCTTGATAGTAAAGTAAAGTAATAAACTAAGTTAATTAGTAAACGAAGTTTACTAACAAATTTTGTTAAACATAAATGTTTAAAAAAATAAATATTTAACTTAGTTAAAAGACTAAGTAACTAAGTTAAATATAACTTGGTTTAGTATAACTAAATATTGTAAGGATGGTATGTATATGAGAAATATTGAAAATATTTTTTTAAATACTGAAAAATATCTTTTAAAAGAAACACAAAATGCAGTGCTTATTAAAGCGCCAGCAATTCCGTGATTGTATGAATCTACTGGTATTTGGTTTTCTAAACGATTTGTTTATAAAGGAAAATATGATAATTCTATTTGTATTGGAATAATTAAAGATGGTGAATAAATATCGGTTGGTTTTTGTTAATAGTAAAGGCCGAGAATCTAGTTTGATTTTAGGTCATGAGTTGTTAGATTTTTTTGTTGTTGAAAAAGAACATGATAAAAAGGTTGTAAGTTTTGATTATTTTAAAAATTCATTTTAAAAATGTTTTACGGTGTTTTAAGAATAGGGGTAAATAAAAAAAAATATCTTAGTTAGTTTTTATGGTGTTTAAACGGTGCGGAAAGCGTATGCTCCATGCTCCGCCCGTTAATTATCGATGTTAGTTGAGTTATTTAACTAAGTTATTGCAATTTTTTGATTTGGTGTAGTAAAAAAAGTTTTGGAGTTTTAGAAATAAAAATGTGAGTTAATGTGGACGAACCACCTAAAAATTATTGTCGAAAGTTTATATATTCTATTAATAAAAAAACTGGATTAGAACAAAAATTTTTGAGCGTCTAAATCTGCAGTTGAATCTGTTAGAACTGATTTAGTCGGTGATAATTGACTTTGCGTTGATATTGCATATTAAAAGATTAGAAAATTAAGAAGAAAAGAAAGATGAGTATATTTGGATTAGTATTTTTTACGATTTTAACATTATTACTAGCATATTATATTGCAGTTAATAGTTAATATTTATCGGTTTTTTAAAGATAAAAAGAAATATGATAGTGAAGCAAAACAGCCACCAAAAGATTTTACTTATTCACAACGAATATTTATTGCAAAGTTTAAGCGAAATTTATTAGAACAAGATGAAAAAGAAATTAAAAAGTAGGTTTAGAAAATGTTAAAAAAAATAATTATTGAGTTAATTAAATTAATTTATCCAACCGCTGATTTACCGCCCCAAGTTGTATTTTTGTTTTCAATTTTAATAATTGTAATGCTCTTCTCGGCAATTATTTTTCTACTCTTTTGACCTTTTAAGCGGTAATTATTATGTTTTTAGTTGCTTGAAAAGATTTAGATTGAGAAATGACAAAATTGTATTTTTGGGATTTATTTATTCAAATTAAAGTTATTCCGGCGTGAGTTTCTGGTAAAGAAATTGATTTAACCAAAGAACTACTTTGACTTTTAATAGCAAATATTGCGTTTTGAATGGTATTAGTATTCATTATCTTATTTATGGTTATTTTATTTTATAAGGTTAAATCATATTTTGTTTAGAAAGGGGGGTGATTATATGTTCGGAACTTTCTTAGCCGGTGTACTTTACAGTAAAAATTACTGGTGAACAAGCGGTTACTAACTTATGAAAAGCATTAATTACAGCGTTCGGTAATATTTGAACTAATATTATTGATGGTAATATGCCAAATGTTGTTAATTTCTTTGCTACATATTGAGTTTTCTTGCTTGGCGTGATTATTGGTTTATTTTTAATTGCTTTCAAAATGTTTGAAAAATTAATGCCCGGCAGATAGTAATAAAAATAAAAAAAGTGTGATTTAAGTGATGCTATTGTTTAAAAAAATAAATTTAAGATTATATGATTTTGTCGGTTTAAATCGCACTTTATTTATTATTGCGTGATTCTGTGGTGCGATTTTGCATTATTATAATCCTCAAAGTTGAAGAATGTTATTTGATGTTATTTACTTATTAATTGCTTTGTATATTCTATATACTAAAATTTCTCATTTTTTTGCTCGTCGTAGTTTTATTAATTTTTTATTAAATTCGCCTTTAAATTTAGTCATTGGTGCCTTAGGGACCGGGAAAACTGCTTTAATGGTTTTAGCTTCTTACTTATTAAGCGGTTGAAAAACGATTTCTACTTTTCCGATTACAAATAAACAAATGCTTTCATTAGGGCATATGTCTTTATTAGATTATAATTATCCGATATTAGAAGAAAAGCATTTACTGTTATGAGATGAAACCAACTTATTTTTAAAAGGAACTGACTATAAAGAAAATGATAGGGTAAGCTCAAGGTTTACAAGAATATTTTGCTTCGGCTCGACAATTTACCCATATCGTATTAGCGAGCGGACAACGAGCTGAACATATATGAGTTAAAGTTCGTGGATATTGCGAATTCAATAATTGTTGGTATTAGAAAGAAGCCAGTTAGTATCTTTCGACCCTATTTACAAGTTATTTATGGCACTTTTAAATCGGTAAGCGAATACGAACAATTACGGTTAACTTTGATTAATGCTAAAAATGATAAAAAAGGTCGCAAAATCAAGTATCGTAGCATTCCGGAATCAGACATTTATTTCTTTAAATTGAAAATTCCGATGTTAATTTTAAACCTTTACGATAATAAATATTTATCATTCTTGCGTGAATTAAGTAATCGTGCTTTGAATGATAATTATCAACATAAATTTTGAAATGATAATGTAATGGATATTGAAGCCTTAGAATATTTAAAAATGGAGAAGTTTAGCAAGATACTTACTAAGTTAAAAAATAATCTAAAGAAGAAAAATAAGTAAAGGAGTTTAAAAAAATGGAAAACTTAGAAAAAATGGCTAGTTTGATTGGCAATATGTTTTATAAAGTTTTTGATTTAATTTGAACTTTAACCATTCCTGGAACAGATATTCACATTATTATTTTTCCGCTAATTATGCTTGTGATAAATCTTGTAATTGGCGGCATTTTAGGTATTTATATTGAACGACCAAAAGTTGGTTTTCGTAAAAAATATCAAAAATCAGTTTCTAATTGAGGAGCTAAGAAAAAATCATCTAGTGGTCCAATTAAGAAATTTAGTGGTAATAATCCTAAAAATAGACCGTGAGTTAACCAACACAACACGGACGACGAATAAAAAGGTAGGTTTTTAAAATGTTTAAATTGATAATATTATTTATTCTTGCTGCTGTTTTTTCTATTTTTGCTTTAAATGACTTTTTAGGTTTATGAGCCTGTGTGCGTGAGGGTTTAGAATATTTTAATAAAGTTCTATCAAGTAATATTAAAATTTTAGATTTGTTTAAACCAATGATTAGATTATTTTCTCAACATCCGATTTTCCAAATTTTAGGAACGATTTGCATTTTATCAACAATATATTTAATTTTAAGGAGTTAAAAAATGAAAAAGTTAAAGAAAATATTAGGTATTAAATGATTTAAAAGTGTTTTAGGTTTTATACATTTTTTTATTATACTTCATAGTTTTATCGTTATAATTTGAGTGTTTTTAACAAGAATTAGAATTAATACAGATGAGTTTTTTAAAGATTTTATATTGTTTGATTTTCAAAATGTATTTTTTAAGGTGTATTTTTGATTATTAATGGTTTATTTGTTAATGACAGTTGTTAAGTTAATTATTAAGCGTTTTTATTTTAATAAAGTAGTTAGAAAACATCAAAAAGAAATTATTAATATTTCTGAATGTCCATTATTATATTATGAATATAAATTTTCTCATGCTTTTAATTTTAAAGCAATAAAAGAGAGTTTTAAGTCGTGATGAGATGAGATGCATAAGATTATTTCTTGATTTATTAATAATGTTTATTGGTTTGGTGCCGTTAGGGGCATTCTTTGATACAAAACAACCACCAAAACCTAATATGGAACATTCTTCTTTTATGAAACGAGAAAAACGAGCCACAAATCCTAGTCAATGTGGTAATAGTTGTAAATTGGAGTTTGTTAGTTTAGATAATACATTACTTCAATATCCATATTCATTGCAAAATATAGGCAATTTAATTTTTTATGGTGGTATTAGCCCCTTACCTAGTGATATAAAAGAACGATTTAAATATCATAATTATATAAGTTTTGAAATTGAGAAAGGTGTTGTCCTTGATAAAATTGTGAAATTTTATAAGGATAATGGAGTTTATGGCGCTTATAAGACTAGTATTGGTTATTTAATTGATAAGATTATTAATGTTAAATTTTCTATTAGTTTTAAAAGTACTGATTATTATATAACTTCATTTTCGGCTGAAATGTCTCCTCTACCTGAAAAAGATAAAGAGCAACCATTACCCACGCCCACGGAAATAACTAGAAATGATGGCGAGTATGATTATATTCAGTTTCAAGATAAGTTAGATTATTTGATGATACAACGGCGAGATTTTGATAAATTTAATTATAGCTATTTATATTGAGTCCCAATTTTTAATTTCTTTGATGATAATTTTAAATATATGAATGAAATATCAATTAAATTAAATGGTTTTAAACAAAATAGTAAATTTAATTTAAGTCGCAAAAATTCATATCCGCCCGGTTTTATTGAAAAAGTTATTTTTAGAGAACTTTCCTTTTCTAGTTTTGGTGATATTATTACTATAAAAACTGAGCATGGCAGCATTGTGGGTAGTAATGAGTTTTTAGAAAATGGTAAATCGCTTTGAAAATCTGGCTCGCAAACAAGCTTTGGAGGAGATTTTATTAATACCTTTTTTGGACAAGTTAATTATTATGGTAATACTTTCCATTTTTTACGCTATGATGATAAATTAAAAACTGATTTTAAAGATTTTATACTCTATTATCAAGAAGATTTAATTATTGATTTTATTAATGAGTTATTTGATAAAATTTATAAAGTTTTAGGTGGTTTTTTCGTACAATTCTTTTATGCAAGTTTTGATATGAATGTTTCTACTTATGTAGAATTAGATTACAAAGGAATGCAACAAATCCCTAAAAATGTTTTACAAATGGGCTTTTTCTATCGTTCCTTAATTACTTTTTATCCCAAACAGTATTTAATTAACTTTGGTTCAACAATCGAAAATAGTAAGAATATGATTTTTCGTTCCTATTTATTTGTTAAAGATAAACAAATTGCCAATGGTTTTAATACTGGCAAAAGTTCTTATCAAATAGATTTTAATGTTTTAAAAGCATATGATAACTAATTATGGAATGCTATTAGCAATAAACTGCATTTTTACAATGCCAAAGTTGATGTGATGTATGGAATTAATATTTTTACACTGACTGTTCCGCTATATAAAAAGAAAGGTGAAAGCACTGAATATCATTGTTCTTTATACAATTTTAACATTTTGAATTCAACAGCTTTTATTGGTGGCGGAATAAGTGGTAATATGAGAATGACTTAATTCCTGCGCCCAACTGTTCTTATTGAGGTTTATTTAGTGCCCGTATCGTGGTGGTGGGTGGGTATTCAGCACGGCTTCTGGTTAGCCTGTTAAATTGATTACTTGGTCTTTTTCGGGGATTAATCTTTTAATTCGCCCCCCTTCCCTTGCCTTGCGTGCGGGTGCGGATATTGCTAAAACAACGATTAATTTTACCAAAACCGCCTTTCCGGTGTTTGAAGTTATTCCAGCATTTCAGATGTTATTTGAATTTGTAGTACCATTAGCAATCTTATTAATGATATTAAAAAAGTTTTCTTAAATATCTATAATTATTATATAATGTAATTTCTTTGAAAGGAGGATTTTTATTTATGTGAAAAAAAGTTTAACCGCATTAAGTTTAATAAATGTAATATTAGTTTCTGCTTGTAATTCTGTTAATAGTAAAATTGAAAAAAAATATGATTTGGAGTTTGTTAGTTTAGATAATACATTACTTCAATATCCATATTCATTGCAAAATATAGGCAATTTAATTTTTTACGGTGGCATTAGTCCCTTGCCTGGCGATATAGAAGAACGATTTAAATATCATAATTATATAAGTTTTGAAATTGAGAAAGGTGTTGTCCTTGATAAAATTGTGAAATTTTATAAGGATAATGGAGTTTATGGCACTTATAAGACTAGTATTTGTTATTTAATTGATAAGATTATTGATGTTAAATTTTCTATTAGTTTTAAAAGTACTGATTATTATATAAACTCATTTTCGGTCGGAAAACCCTAATTAATTAATAATTTAATAAATATTTTTGAAAATCGTATTTTTTGTAATACGATTTTCTTAATTTAAGGAGTTAAAAAATGAAATATATTATTTCCCAAGCTGACTTAGCCGATTTAAAAGCAAAAGCACAAAGTTGATTAAGAAGTGCTAATTGTCGTAATCCTTATTACTATAAAACTAAAAAACACATTACTATTACTGCATATTTAAATTTATGTACTTATTTCTATATTGAAGAAATTACTTTAACAAAACTTATTAAAAAATATTTTAAGAATGCAACAAAAACTTTTTATCGCTGGGCAGAAAAAATTATGACCGCTTATTATTCTGACAATTTAGATTTGTTATTGTTTAAAACTAAAAAACCACAAAATCTTAATTATTAATATAGTTTAAATTCTCGTGAAAAAGTATGTGATTTGTATTTTGATTACAAAAATCTTCAAGCCGGCGGAATGTATTCTTTATTTAACAATTTAAAAATGTGTTTTTACGATATTAAAAATTCAGAAGTTCCTAAAAACATCAAAACTTTTTATCGCTGAATTAAATCTGACTCTCGTTGAAAATAATTAAAACAACAAATCAAACAAACTAAACGCCATTTTAAGCGTTATGAAGTTCCGATATCGGTCTTTTACAAATGGATGCCAAAATCATTACTACATCAAGTTTTCCGGTTGATAAAAAATATTACATTTATGATTTCATTGACGAAATGACACGCATAGCACATTTGGTTATGTTTATGATAGTTTAGGAACTAATAATGCGGTTAATGCCTTGCGAAGAGCAGTGAAAGATTTCGGCGAACTTGGTATAACAATTAAACGCCTTCGCACTGATAATGCTCCTGAATTTACTACTACTAATTGAAGTAATAAAAAAGCATATAAAGTAAAAGAAAGGCCTTTTACAACCTTTCTTTCAAGGAACGGAATTGTCCACGAAACCACACCAATCCGTTCTCCTCAGAGCAACGGGAAGATCGAATGATTCCACCAACATTATACCAAATTATTTTATTTTAAGGATAAAAAACTAAATTAAAATGAAATTCAACATTTCTTAAATCAATATTATTACTATTACAACTTCCAACGCTGTCATTCAGCATTACAAAATAAATCACCATTTCAAAAATTACAAGAATTAATAAATTAATTCCTCCTTTTTAAGGGATGCATAAAGTTTTGTTAGGTAGGAAAATATTTAAATAATTTTTAATGACAAGCAACAACAATTTAATTATCATTTTATTTAAAAAATAAGTAATAAAACAAAATATTTAATATCAACAAACATAATCTCAATAAAAGGTTATAAAAACTAAGTAAAATGCTTATAAAAACAACATTAAAATAATTTTTTACAACAAAAATCATACGTAAGAAATATATACTTAATTTGCATATTGAAATAATTTATAGTAAATGATTATTTTTTCTTTTTTTAAAATACCTAAGAAAACTAAATGTGACCATGGTAAAAGTGATACAATTAACGTTGGGATAGGTGATATAATGCAATGTTATTTTGCTCATTTTCAAGATGAATTCGGCAATTTAGTTTTTAATGATATTGATACTCATCATTTAGTTAATGTTTTAAGATTTCAAATTAATGACTTGTTAATTGTTGTATTTAATGGTAAAAAATATCAAACAAAGATAATTGAAAATAAACCACAATTAAAAGTTGAAATTCAAAAAAATTTATTGGAAAATACCGAATTAGAAATAGTTGTAACATTATTAATGCCATTGCTTAAACAAGATCGTAATGATTGAATTGTTCAAAAAGCAACTGAATTAGGTGTGACACAAATTATTGGTATTGTTTTAGAACGAAGTGTTACTAAGATTAAACAAAATGAAGATAAGAAAAAAAAGATGATGCGTTGACAAAAGATTGCTAAAGAAGCATCACAACAGTCGAATCGTAATCAAATTCCAAAAATTGTTGATATTATTACTGACGTTACTGCTATTATTCCTTATAAGAGCGATTTAAATTTAATTGCTAATGAATTAGCATCATCAACTTATTCATTGCCGGCACTAATGTTATCCAAGTCAACAAGTATTACTTTTATTTGTGGACCTGAAGGTGGTTTTAGTGATAAAGAATTAGAATTTTTTAATTTTGAAGGTTTTAATGCAATTAACTTAGGAAAAAGAGTTTTAAGATCAGAAACAGCTGTTTTAGCATTTCTTGCTAATATCAGTTATGAATATGAAAAGTTGAAGGAGAAATAAGAATGTTTTTGAGTTCAAAGCGATTGGGTGTAATTTTAAATTTATTATTTGCTATTAATTGATTGTTTTTAACAATGATATTTATTGGCGTTCAAAAATCAAATTTGCCTTTAAGAGGCGGATTTGAAATTGCTAGTTATTTAATTCCATTAATAACTTTATGTTTAATGATGGTTTATGTTTGATTAGTTTATGTATCAATTAAGAATTTTGATGTTAAATATCAATTTAAAGCATATAAATACTTAATATTAATTGTATTAATGGCAGTGATGTCAATTTTAGCCAATTTGTTAATTCTAATTGCTAAAAATCAACAAAGTGCTACTTTAGCATTTGGTTTATCAATTGGAATTTCGGGAATATTTGGTTTAGTAACAATTATCTTTGATATTAAGTTTTTTATTCAAAGGTTAAAATGGGAGGCTTTATCAAAAATTGAAATTTCTACCCAAAATGATGAATTAATAATTAAAAATAAATAATTAGTAAGAAGATTTGTTTGCTTTATGAAACTGAATGAATTTATTGATTATACTTTGCTAAGTTCACAAGCTCAAGCTACTAGTCATGACATTCAAAAAATTTGTGTGGATGCTGAAAAGCACAAATTTGCTAGTATATATGTTAATCCTATTTATGTTGATCATGCTAAAAGTTTATTAAAAAAGAAAAAGGTTAGTGTTTGTACCGTTGTTGGTTTTCCATCGGGTTCGGTGTCAACAAACATTAAAGTGTTAGAAACTGAACAAACTGTTAGGGATAGGGATGGCGCCGATGAGATTGATATGGTTAATTAATATCGGAGCTTTAAAAGAGGCGGGTGCATATATGGTGGTATTAAATGATATCAAACATGTTCGCGCTGTATGTCCAAAACAAATTTTAAAAGTTATTATTGAAACCGCATTGTTAACGAAAGAAGAAAAAATTCAAGTTTGTAAATTAGCTTTGCAAGCACAAGCAGATTTTATTAATACTTCAACAGGATTTGCTAAAATTGGTGCTAAAGTTAAGGATGTTAAATTAATTCGCAGTATTATTTTTAAGGGTGAGATGTATATTAAAGTGTCAGGGAAAATTAAAACTAAAGCACAGGCAATAAAACTTTATGCGTCCAAGAATAAATAATATATGTTACAATATACAATGATAAAGGAGACAAAGTAATGGAAGATAATAATAACAATAATGAAATTTTGTTAACTAAAGAAGGTAAAGAAGAATTAAATCAAGAATTAAATGAATTAATTAATATTATTCGTCCACAAGTAATTAAAGAATTAGTTGAAGCACGAAACCAAGGTGATTTATCAGAAAATGCTGAATATGAATCAGCAAGAAATCGTCAAGCTGAAGTTGAAGGTCGAATTAAAGAAATTGAAAATACTTTAGCTCGTGCTAAAATTATTGCTACCGATCCTCAAGGAACTAAAACTATTAAAATTGGTTCAATAGTAACTATTCTTAATTTAGAAACTAATGATAAATCAACTTTAAAAGTTGTCGGTACTGTAGAAGCCGATCCTTTTGAAAATAAAATTTCTAATGAAACACCCTTAGTTAAAGCTATTTTTGATCACAGTGTTAATGATATTGTTGAAATTAAAGGCAAGGATACAAAATATAAAGTTAAAATTTTAGAAATTGGAAAATAAAATATTAAATATTAAAAATTTAAAGTTGTGTATTTTTGGAGTGATATCGTGAAGTTAACTGTTCTGATAAATAAAAGTGGCGCCTTACAAATTAGTCAATTAGTTATTAAAAAATTATTAATTTCATATTTAAAATCATTTCCATCATTAGATATTCAAAGAAAAAATATTAAAATTAATTTTTTTAGCGAACAATGAATAGTATCAATAGTTTTAAAAATAAATAAAGAGACAAATTTAGAAACTCTTTGCGAACATTTACAAAACCACATTATTAATAATATTAATGAATTAATATTGATTAAACCCAATAATATTCACTTTATTTTTAGTGTCGCCAAATAAGTTGTTTCATGCTTATGGGGGTTAAGTAGATGTTTGTTCTTTTAAAAAACTCTTTTCGTTCTATTAAGAAACGATTTTTACAATATATTGGTTTACTAATTTTGCTTATGTTAGCAATTAGTATTTTTAGTGCCGTGTTTGCTAACAATCAACAAATTACATCAAAGTATGATTTAATCTATAAAAATCCTTTGCGACCAACACATCGTATTTCTAATCCCTCAGAATTAAAATTAATTAATGATAGCACAAATACAACTATTGATTTAACAGAACATACTATAATTCCTTTTGAAAATAATAATGCTAAATTAATGCTAATGTTAGCAAAATTTGAAAATGAAGGTTTTAATTGTCAAATTGAAAATCAAAATAAACAAGAACCTTTTATTGACCCAATGCTTTGTTCAATCCATTTAATTGTCATCACTCAAAATAAAGATAGTGATAAAGTTCCACTTCGCGAAACTAGCATTCGTAATTGGCGAATTTTAATGGCAATAAACTCTAAAAATATTAAAAGTTCATTATTTTTTAAAGGACGCATCAAAAATAATAATGATCAAGAATTTGATATTGTTCCTAGTTTTGATTTAAAAAATATTGGATTAATTAATAATAATCCTGTTAGTATTGTTAAAGGACAAATTCCGATTAGAAATGATGAAATTGTTATTAGTGAGACTTATAGTTATGTCCATAATATTAAAATTAATGATTCATTTATAATTAAAAATAATAAATTTATTGTTGTTGGCATCGGAAATAATTATACAACAAAGTTTATTCAAAAAAATAGTTTAATTCAAACATTAATTCCCGAACAGTTAAGCCCTAAAGATAATGGCGTAGTTTATACTACTATTGATCTTTTATTTGATGATCATTTTTGTGATGATACTAAAAGTAGTTTTAAAAATCCTAATATTTATTTAACAATTACTGGTGATGAAGTTCAAGCTCAAAAATATATTTACAAGCAATTAAAAGAAAAAACCTTAATTGAAGATGTTAATAAAAATTTTATTAAAGTTATAAATGATGAATTAATAAGTAATTTAATTATTCAAAGTATTGTTTTTATTGCTTTAACTTTTATTTCAATGTCAGCATTAGTTTTAATTGTATCTTTTTTTATTCATAAAGAAATTAATGATCAACGCACTCAAATTGGAATTTTAAAATCATTTGGCTATAAAGGTTGACAAATTTCGTTTAATTTTATTGGTTCAATTTTTATTATTACATTTTTAGCTGCTATTTTAGGATTTGGAATTTCATTGTTATTTCAAAAGCAATTTTCAGGAGCAATGTTAATTTATAATTTTGGCATTGTAACGATTTATTTTGATATTAAAATTTTATTAATATTTTTTATTTTTTTACCATTGTTATTTATTTTTGTTTGTTGAGGATTAACAACCTTTCTTTTACGAATGCCCGTACTAGAATTAATTTATGCTTCCAATAGTAGTAAAGGTTATTTAGCAGCACATTTTTTTAAATCATTAGTAGTTAAATTTCCGTTTTCATTTCGTCTTTCAGTAGCGTTTTTTACTAAATCATTTGGAAAATGATTAGTAAGTGGTAGTATTTTGTTATTAGCTTCGTTTATTTTATTTTTACAATATTTAACTGTGGATACAATGCATCATAAAATTGATAGTTTTCACTCGGAATGAAAAGTTGTTGGCAGTAATAATTATAATGAACAATATCGTAATATTACTGATTATGATCAATTTAATGCCAACAATCCAAAACAATCGGCAACTACTGTTTATTTTTATAATCAGCAATATGAATATATTGCCTTACAAGATATAATTGGTTTTCGAACATCTAATGTTTATAATTACAATTCAAGGAGAGAATTTGCATATTATATCGTTGATTGACAAGATGAAGAAATAAAACCTGATACTAAAAAAACAACTATTTATCGTGTTTTTAACGCTATTGATAATGAGAAGTTAAAAGAAATTTTCGATATCTTTCAGAAAATTCTAAATGAAAATCCTAATATTAGTCTTATTCAAATATTTCAAAATTTAAATGTTGATAAACAAAACCAACTTATGAAATGATTTAATCGTCTTAAAGCGTTACAAATAAAAATTCCTGAACGATATAAATTTAATGTTAATAGTGACACAATAGATATTATTTTAAAAAATCGGAAATTAATTATTGAACTTAGTAAAAAATTGCCACCTAAATTGAACTTTAAAGACATCATGAATTTTTTAAATATTATAGATGATTTTAAAAATACCAATATTAATATTGAAAATATTGATTTAACCTTTAATTATGTAGAATATGATAATACACAAGATTATTTAATGAATCGTTATTATTTTAATATTCCCACATTAAATGAAATTCAAAAGATTAATTCACGATTTAATGCCTTTGTTTATGGTGTAAATCAAAAATCTTTTCAAGACATATTAAATATTAAAAATAGTGATCAATATATTGATCAACTTTACTTTAATAATCCTAATGATTATGATGTTAAGCATCGCATATTACCAGTTCTTGTTTCTCGTAGTTATGCTGAATATTATCAGCATCAATATCAAGTTGATGATATTATTAATAATTTTAATATGTTTTGAATTAAAGATATGAATATTAAGATTGTCGGCATTATTGATAATGCTACCGATGGATGAAGTATTGTCACTAATGAAAAACTAATTGCGAAATATTTTGTTTATCGTGAAGCTATTAAGAATGGTGATAATTATGACATTATTGATGTTAACAAAGAAGATAATGATTTTCAAAATAATAATTTTTATAACTTTATAATGGGGAAAAATGAAGTATTACAACCCTTACGATCAATGGGACTTTATTATGAAAGAGATGATAGTATTCCGATTGTCACAATTGATAGTATTAGTACTAACAACAATAAAATCAATTTAGTAAGACAATCATTAATAAAAGAAGGACCTAACATTCCAACATTAGGAATTAAGAATACTGCTAATTTTAATAGCATTCTTATTGTTCGTTTAGCAAAAGAGGGTATTACTAATCTTTTAAATATCATTAGTAGTGTTTTAGATACAATTCGTTATGTAACCTTAGTAGTAGTAATTATTGTTTTAATTTTATTAGTTTCAATGATTATTGATGATAATATTTTTATTATTGCGACAATGAAAATTCTCGGTTATCATATTAAGCAAATTGTTAGTTTAATTATTGGTTGGTATTTAATTGCTGTTATTTTTTTCTTTGCTGGTGGCGCGGGGCTTTCGTTTTTAACTTGATATATTGTGGGTGCTTATATATTTAAACTCTTAGGAATTATGTATCTAATTCATATTTCATTAATTTCTTTATTATTAACAGTCGGCATTGTATTATTTATTCTTCTCATAACATACTTTATTTCAATTTTTATTATTCAAAGAAAAGATGTTCTCATCTTACAAAAAACATCATAGGAAAAAACTAGTTTAAATAAAAAAAGATCAGCAATTTTTATAAAAAGGAAAAAATAACCTTGCTATTTTAATTTTAATATTTCATAATATTTTTATAAGAATTAAAAATCATCAGTTTTTTAAAATTTTTAAAAAACTATATATAACAATTCAAGAATGTAATCTGCAATAAAAAAGTAAGTAAAATGACTTAAATTTTAATTAAAATTTAAGTCATTTTTTATATCTAAATATCTAACAAACAAAAAAAGAGGAAGAAATTATTTTGTAATGAAGAAAGGGAATAAGATAATTACTATCAGTGATAAATAAAATTTATAAGGAAGATTATAAGAAATATCATGAATGTGCTAAAAAAACTTCGGGCGCATAAAGTTTTGTTAGGTAGGTAAAGATTTAAATAATTTTGAAAGAAAAAAAATCACAATTTAATTATCATTTTATTTAAAAAATAAGTAATAAAACAAAATATTTAACATTAACAAACAAAATCTCAATAAAAGGTTATAAAGAATAAGGAAAACGCTTATAAAAACAATATTAAAATAAGTTTTTACAACAAAAATCATACATAAGAAATATATACTTAATTTGCATATTGAAATAATTTATAGTAAATGATTATTTTTTTTTAAAATATCTAAGAAAACTAAACGCAACCCTGTCATTTAGGTATCATTAATAAATTTAATTTCTTATGATATAATTTTAATTGTAAATTTATTTTTTAAAATATTTTAAGGGACGATTTGTAAGATGGGAACAACAAATACTAAAAACATTGAAATAAAAACGAATAATGGTAGCAATAAAAATAATTCATCTAAGTTTAGTATTAGCTTTGACTATAAGTGAACAAGATGATTATTTATAACTTTAATTTGTTTAGTAGTTCTTCTATTATTAAAACTTACCGGTGCTGATCAAATTATTTTAAATGTTATTTTAGTCTTTATTCCTTTAGGATTAGCATTAGTTGTGATTTGAGTTCTGAATCCTTTAATTTATCTTTTGATTAAATTAAAATTTAATAAAACTGTGGCAAAGTATTTAACTTTTTTTATTTCTCTAATTATTAGTATTTTTATTATTGTTTTTTTGCTTTGATTATTTATTGACCAATTTGTAAGTTTTATTAGTCAATTTTTAGGCGATAGTACAGTTATTAAAGAAAGATTAGATGCTTGAAAAGGTAGGGGAGTTGATCAAAATAAATCACTTTTATCACATATTTTTGGTTTTGCTTATGATACAGAAACTGAACAATGACAATTACAAACTAATGTTGATTGAACACCAATAAAAGATAATTGACAAGACATATTAAATCAAATTAAAAGTAAAGCGCTTATTGATAATAAAGGTGCCTGGGAAATTTTATTGACAAAATTACACAATGACTATGGTATTTATTTGGATTCAACTAATAAATTTGTTGTTGATTATTTACGATACTTAAAACAACCATCATTAGATAATGTTAGTGAACATTTTAAAAATTTATATACTGAAATCAAAGCATGGTTAACAGCAAATAATATTGCTACAAATAACAATAATTTAAATTTAGTAGATGAATTTGTAATTAATAATGCAAAAATTGGTGTTTCTTTTGATGGTAACAAATTAGGGAAAATTTATCAGTTATTATTTAGTTTTGGGGCCACAGCACAATGATTTTTTTCAGCAACTTTTTTAGTTGATATTATTAATACAATTTATAGTTATACAACATCCTCCAATTTAACTAATATTTTTCTTAATCACTATTTTTGAACGATAGCTAGTATTTTTTATGGTTTATTTATTACGATTGTGATTACAATGTTTTTGTTGGGTGGCGATAAATCATTTATTAATTTTTTAAAAACACAATTAATTCCCGGGAAAAATATTAAACGCAAAAAAATTATTGCTAATGCTTTGCAAAAATCTTTATTTGGTTATAGTCGAGGAATATTAATTGATATGAGTTATATGTTTACTTTTACAACTATTATGATAGTTATTGCTGGTTATGTGGCTGGTGGTTCCACATATAAAAGTTCTTTTGCGATATTAGGTTTATTTATGACTTTTGCTAATATTGTCCCTTATGTTGGACCATTTATTGGAATGGTTCCCATTGCTTTAGCCGGAGTTTTAGATGCTTTAGTGGCGCCATCAGGAACGAATGAATTAGTTAGTTGGGTGCCAATGATTGTTGCTGTAGTTGGTACATTTATTGTTCAATTAATTGAAAATGCTTTTGTTTATCCAAAAGTTTTTGGATGAGTAACCAAATTACATCCGGTTACAATATTAATAGGAATTTCTGTTTTTGGTGCAATTATTGGTATTTGAGGAATGATTATTGCGGTACCGACAATAGCGACAATTAAAGCAGTAGCTAACGATATTTATGATAAAAAATTGCTTTTATAAATTTTAAATTAAAGGGGTATAAATCAATGAAATACTTAACAACTAGTAAGATTAGACAAAAATTTCTTGATTTCTTTATTAAGAATGGCCATTATGTTTTACCTAGTGCATCATTAATTCCTGTTAATGATAATTCATTATTATGAATTAATTCTGGCGTTGCAACCTTAAAACCTTATTTTGATGGTAGAAAAATTCCACCTCATCAACGATTAATAAACTCGCAAAAAGCATTGAGAACTAATGATATTGAAAATGTTGGTTACACAGCAAGACATCATACTTTATTTGAAATGCTAGGTAATTTTTCAATTGGTGATTACTTTAAAAAAGAGGCAATTGTTTTTGCTTGAGAATTTTTAACTAGTAAACAATGATTAGATATTGATTCTAATAAACTTATTGTTACTGTTTTTTTAGATGATATTGATACAATTAAAATTTGAAAAGAAATTATTGGTTTAGATTCAATTCGAATTATTTTAGGGAGTCGTGATACGAACTTTTGAGATATGGGGCAGGGTCCTTGTGGTCCAAATACGGAAATTTTTTATGATCGCGGAATTGCTTGAGATAAAGAAAATTATGGTTTGAAGTTATTGCAAGATAATATTGAAAATGATCGTTATTTAGAAATTTGAAATATTGTTTTTTCAGAGAGTAATAATGATGGGCAAGGTAATTATCATGATTTACCTCGTAAAAATATTGATACAGGGGCAGGTTTAGAAAGATTAGCTTGTATAATCCAAGAAGTACCTACTAACTTTGAAACTGATTTATTTTTACCGATAATTGAACACATTACTAAATTAGTTAAAGTTTCTTATGTTCCAAATAATATTTTTGAAAAACCTAACGAACAAACAAAAATTAATGTTGCATTTAAAGTTATTAGTGACCATATTAGAGCGATTTCTTTTGCTATTGGTGATGGTGTTTTTCCTAGTAATAAAGATCGCGGTTATGTTATTCGCCGTTTGATTCGTCGAGCAATGGTTTACGGTCATAAATTAGATATTAACGAACCGTTTTTATATAAATTAGTTATTATTATTGTTAATTTGATGAAAGATTATTATCCTAATTTAGAAACAAAACAAGAGATTATTACTAGTACTGTTAAAAAGGAAGAGGAAAATTTTTTTAATAATCTAAAACAAGGTTTTAATCATTTTAAAGAAATGCTAATTGAAGAAAAAACAATTACAGCTGAAAATGCTTTTAAACTATATGATACTTATGGTTTTCCGGTTGATTTAACTATTGAGTTAGCGACTGAAGAAAATATTACTATTGATTTAGTAAAATATAATGAATTATTAGAAAAACAAAGAAAAGATGCCCGCAATTCTCTTAGTAATCAACAAATTAAAGCGATGGATATGCAAAATAAATTATTATTAGATTTAAAAATCTCCAGCACTTTTATTGGATACGAAGTAGAAGAAAATCCGCAAGCTAAAGTCATAGCTTTATTTTATGGCGAAGAAATGTTGACATCAGTTAAAGATGATATTGTTGATATGGTACTTGATGCCACACCATTTTACGCTGAAAAAGGTGGTCAAGCTAATGATACGGGAATAATTAGTAATGAAACAATGCTTGGTGAAGTTATTGATGTCAAATTAGCACCTAATAAGCAACACATTCACCGGGTACAAGTTAACGGTACTTTGAAAACCAATGATATTGTTTGTGCTGTTATTAATCATCGTCATCGCAATTATGGAATGAAAAATCATTCAGGGACTCATTTATTGCATTCAGCAATTAGAGAAATTTTAGGTGTTGATGCCATGCAAATTGGTTCATTTAATAACTATCAATATTTACGACTAGATATTGCATACAATAAAGAAATTACAACTCAAAATTTACAAAATATTAATGATTTAGTAACTAAATGAATTGCTCAAAATGATAGTTGTGAAATTTATATTACTAGTTATGATGAAGCAATTAAAATGAATGCAATAGCATTTTTTAACGAGAAGTATGATGAAGAAGTTCGTGTTGTTAAGTTTGGTAATTATTCTATTGAATTATGTGGGGGGACCCATGTTAAATATACAGGTGATATTGGACAATTATTAGTTACTAATATTGAATCCAAAGGAACTGGTATTTATCGTTTTCAAGCTTTAACATCAAGAAAAACAATTAATAATTATTATAATGAACAAATTAAAGATTTAAAAACAAAAAGTGCCGAAAAATTTGCAAAATATAATAAAAATTTACTAGCGGATATTTATCTTGAACAACTATTTAATACCATTACTAGTTTGAATGATATTAGTAATGCGATATGAAAACAATTGCATTCATTATATAGTGAACTTCAAATTGCTTTTAAAAAATGAGAAAAAAATGCTGAACAAAAACTAATTAAAGAACAAATTATTCAATATCAAAATCTTGAAATTATTTCATTACCTACATATAATATTTTAGTTTATCAATTTAATAATCTTGCAATTGCTACTTTAAAGTTATTAGCTGATAAATATCGGTTATTAGATAATAAATTAGTAATTATTTTTACTAATAAGAATATTAATACAAAAAATTCATTATTAGTGGTTGTTGGTGAATCATTAATTAAAGAAGGATTAAGTGCGGTTGCAATTATTAAATTTTTAACAAAAAAATGTCAAGGTTCTGGTGGCGGAAATATGCAATTAGCTTTAGGTGGATTTAATAATGAAATAAAAATGCAAGAATTATTACAGCAATTAAAACAAGAAGATATGTTATGAAATATTTAGGTTTAGATGTGGGCAGCAAAACAATTGGCCTAGCTATTGGTCAAGGAATTATTAGTTTATCAAAAACGACAATTAATTTTCCTGAATATAATTTTTATAAGGCTATTAATTTAGTATTACAATTTGTTAAGCAAGAAAATATTGATATAATTATTGTTGGTCACCCCTTAAATATGAATGGAACTAAAAGTAGAACAACAATAATGGTTGAAGATTTTGTTTTGCAACTAAAAACAAAAACTAATTTAGATATTATTTTATGAGATGAAAGATTAACATCAAGATCTGCTAATCAAACAATGCTAACTGCTGATGTTTCGCGAAAAAAACGAAAAATGAATAAAGATAAATTAGCTGCTCAATTAATTTTACAAAACTATTTTGATTATTTACAACAACTTGCGGACGCATAAAGTTTTGTTAGGCGGGAAAATATTTGAATAAGTATTAAGACAGTCAGTACTGACTGTCTTAATACTTATTCAAATATTTTCCCGCCTAACAAAACTTTATGCGTCCTACATTAACTATTTATCTTGAATAACTTCAATGGCTGGTAATGTTTTGCCTTCTAATAATTCTAAACTAGCTCCACCACCAGTTGAAATATAACTAAAATTATCTTTAAAACCTAACTGAATAGCTGCTGCTGCTGAATCACCACCACCAATAATACTAAAGACATTATTTAAATGAGCAATTGTTTCACAAATTGCCAGGGTTCCTTTACTAAAATTTTTCATCTCAAAAATGCCGACCGGACCATTTCAAATAATAGTTTTAGCTTCTTTAATATAATCATTAAATAATGTTATTGTTTTCTCGCCAATATCCATTCCCATATAATCATCAGTAATATTAGCATCATCACTATTAATTCCGGGCTGATCAACAAACTCTTTACTCATCAAATGATCAATCGGTAAAATTATTTTATCTTTTGCTTTTTGTAAATACTGTTTAGTTAATTCTATTTTATCTTCTTCAATTAAAGATTTTCCAATATTAAATTCTTGCGCTTTTAAAAAAGTATAACTCATTGCTCCACCAATAATTATTTTATCAGCTATCTTTAAAAGATGATTAATAACACCAATCTTATCAAATACTTTTGCCCCCCCTAAAATTACAACAACAGGTCGCTCAGGATTAACAATCGCTTTATTTAACATTGCTAACTCTTTTTGCACTAACAAGCCAATACACGATTCATTAATATTAGTTGCAATGCCAACATTAGAAGCGTGCTCACGATGGGCTGTGCCAAAAGCATCATTAACAAACACATCACCTAAACTTGCTCAATATTTACCTAAACTAGCATCATTATTAGATTCTTTTTTATTTTCTAAATCAGCAAAACGAGTATTTTCCATTAATAAAACTTGTTTATTTTGTAAACTATTAATTGCTGTTTGCAATGTTACACCACTAATTTCATCAACAAAGTTTACTTCGGTACCTAATAACTCTGCTAACCGCTTTGCTACTGGTTTTAATGAATATTTTTTTAAATCTTTTGATCATTTTATTCTTCCCAAATGTGATAATAAAATAACTTTAGCATCGTGATCTAATAAATATTTAATTGTTGGGATGGCACTAATAATTCGATTATCATCACTAATAATACCATCAACTAATGGCACATTAAAATCTACTCTGACTAATGCTTTTTTATCTTTAAAATTAATATCTGCCAATGTTTTTTTCATATGAATTTAATTTTCCTTTCCAACAATTAAAAACTAAAGTATCCGCCCTAGCCTTGGCCATTATTTATTCCATTAAGTTTGCAATATGATTAATTGTTCGACATAGCTGATTAACATATGACATTTCATTATCATATCAAGCAAAAACTTGGATTAATTGATCGTCTCCTAAAGTCATTACTTTAGTTTGAGTACCATCAAATAACGAACCATAACTAATACCAATAACATCACTAGAAACAATCAGATCTTCAGTATAACCAAAAGACTCATTAGCAGCATTTTTCATTGCTTCATTAATATCAGCAACTGTTACTTTTTTATTCAAAAGGACAATTAACTCAGTAATTGAACCAGTAACTACTGGTACTCTTTGAGCTGCACCATCTAATTTTCCTTTTAAACTTGGTAATACTAACCCAATCGCTTTAGCGGCTCCCGTAGTATTTGGAATAATATTAACTGCCGCCGCTCTTGCTCTTCTAAAATCACCTTTACGATGTGGCCCATCCAAAATATTTTGATCATTAGTATAAGCATGAATTGTTGTCATCACCCCAGTTTTAATACCAAATTTTTCATCTAATACTTGTGCCATTGGCGCTAAACAATTAGTTGTACAAGACGCTGCTGAAATAATAGTATCACTAGCAACAATTTTATGGTGATTAACATTAAACACAACGGTTTTTAAATCATCTCCCGCGGGTGCTGAAATGACAACTTTTTTAGCTCCCGCAACTATATGAGCTGCAGCACTTTTCTTAGTAACAAATAATCCTGTTGATTCAACAACAACATCAATATTTAACTCTTTTCACGGTAAATTTTTAGGATCCTTTTCAGATACAATTTTAATTTCATGACCATCAATAACTAAACTTGATTCTTTAATAATAACTTCCTTGTCAAATCGCTTTTGTGCTGAATCATATTTTAATAAATGACCTAACATCTTAACATCACCTAAATCATTAATTGCTACAACCTCAATATTTTCATAATTCATTAATATTCTTAAAGTTAAACGACCAATGCGGCCAAACCCGTTAATTGCAATTCTTTTCTTTGTCATTCTGTTTTCCTCCTATATACACTGTAATAATTATACAAATAACTCATTTATTTTACAATTAAATTAGTAATTTTCTTCTAAAACACTATCTAGAAATTACCAGAGACATTGCTAATCGTTGCCAATTTATTGGGCATATTTACGAAGAACATTGCCGCCTAATAATACTGGTTTTGCTAAGTATCTAATTCTTTCTACTAACCGAATTGATTTCACAATATCAATATTTTTATATTTAGCATTACGACTATAATATTCTTGTAAGTTTCCCATATCATAATTAGAAGTAAAAAATGTTGATAAATTATGTTGCATTCGATAATTTAAAATACCAAATAAAATCTCATCACGAGTTCATTCAGATACTGGTTCACCAGCTAAATCATCTAAAAATAATACATCACAAGTTTGAAGTTTATAAATATAACTAGATAATGAATTAGTTACTTTAGAAATCGCTTGTTTTAATTGACTCATTAATTGTGGAACAAAAACAAAACATACTTTATAATCATTCCGAACTAAACTATTAGCTAATAAAATAGAAATATAAGTTTTGCCGATACCGGGAGCGCCATAAATATATAATCCTGTTGTTTGCTCTTTTTTAAGGAAATTAATAAAATATTTTTTTAATTTTATGCGAATAAAATTATTTTCTGGTAGATGAAAATCAGTTTCTAACGATAAATTAATCATTGATAAAGGAAAATGACAAATTAAATAATTATTACGAATTTTATCATTAGCTCGCAAATATTGACGATGTAAACAATCTTGCATTTCTAAATAAATGCGTTGATTTTCATAAACCAATTCTAATCGATATCCAGGAATTAATTGTTGACATTCATTTCAATTCAAACCATCCAAACACTCAACAAAATTATTTAAATATTTTTCTAAAATATCACTATTTCGTAACAAATCTTTTTTTAGTAATTTATTTTCAGCAATAAATTTTTGCAAAGCAACAATCTTATTTTTTTGAATCCGATAATAGATATTCATAACAATCACTTCCTTTCATTAACTATGTTTGATAAAGGGGGTCTTCTTGTAACCATTTTGGAAAAATATCAGCATTTCATGTGATTTCATAATCAAATTTTGATTTTTTTACCATCTTGTTAAATTTTACTTTTCTCTTATTAAAACTTTGAACATAAGCAGTTCTTAAATATATCATTGCTTGTTCAACAGTAATAATCTGTTTTTGTTGTAATGTACTAGCAATTTTTTCTAAATAATTCACAACTAAAAGTTTATTATTTTTATATCACACATATTCAATTAAACAATTAGTAACTTCTGGTGACAAAGTATAAGTAACTAATAACTTAGTTAATAACTGTAAATCTTTCGCTTGTAAAGGATAATTTTGTAATAATGTTAAATACTTATATGGCGATATTGTTTGCATCTCATAAATTTTTTTTTGTAAAGGATTTTTCATATCTCCACCAGGAACTTCTAATGATTGTTTATTAGTTTCTGGAAAATGATTTTTTTGAAAAACAAAATCAGCATTAGAATAATCTGCTTTTACTATTGATAAAGAAAATACTTCATTAAAGCATTTAGTAATTTTTTTATAACTTGACATATCTTCTTGATATTGAATAAATAAAAACTTTGTTCGTTCATAATCATTAAGAGAAAGATTATTAATTAACATTTGATTAAATTGTTGATGATTAAAAAATTCTTGTGATGCCATTGGAGAAAATAATTCATAGTAATAAGTAATACCAATATTAGTATTATTATGATAAACATCAAGTAAATTTATTGCTTCTAACCTATTTCTCGCAACTTCAATTTCCAATAATGATAATTGTAACAAATTTTGCAAGCGTAAATGCGTATTATCCAAATTAAAAACTTTCATTGATAATTGTTCATTTAATAAAGCAAAATATAGAGAGGCGGCATTAACACCAATAATTGGTTGATATAAATGTTGAATTATTTTTTGAGTTTCATTACAAATATGAGAATTAATAATTATTTGAAATTTTTCTTCTGGTTGTAACATTTTTATCTCCGCCTTATTGTCTTATTTATTCTATGACATAATAATAGCGATGTAAATAATAAACAATAAAAAAATCAATACCCACTAAGTTATCCACAACTTAGTCGTAAAAATATATTATAAATAACATACTTTAATCTACTTATCCACATAATCCACAACTTATAATTTATTCTGACATTGACAGCAAAAATATGTTCCCCGATCATTAAGCTTAATTTTTTCAATTATTGAAGAACAAACATAACATGCTAATGATTCTCTTGTATGCACTTTCAATAATCGCTGATATGTACCTTTAACACCAACATCAAAAGTATAACTAGCAATTGTTGTTCCTTTTAAACTAATAGCTTGTGTTAAAATTTGTTTCGCATTATTTAAAATTGCTTTTAAATGCTCTGCTTGTAATTTATTACAACTAGTAACCGGATGAATTTTACTAGCAAATAACACCTCATCAACATAAATGTTTCCTAAACCACTAATAATACTTTGGTCTAAAAGCATTGTTTTAATAGCTCGGTTCTTATTTTTAAATTTCTTTTGTAAATAATCAACAGTAGCCCTTGATTCAAAAGGTTCTGGTCCCACTTTTATTAATGGTGCTAATTGTTCATATTCATCTTTTTTTTGCAAATGAAAAGTACCAAATCTTCTTGTATCATGATATCTTAATTCATAACCATTACTTAATTCTAAAACTAATAAAACATGTTTTCATTCAATATCATCATTAAGATTTTGATAATAATATTTGCCTTCCATTCGTAAATGACTAATTAACACAAAATCTTCTAATTCAAAAATTAAATGTTTTGCTTTTCTTTTTAAATCAAGAATTTTTTGACCAACAATCAATTTTCGAAATGATACTAAGTCGGGTTGTTTAATTATTGAACTTCAATAAATTCTAATTCCAGTAATAACTTGATTACAAACAAAAGGTTGTAAACTGGCACGAACAGTTTCTACTTCTGGTAATTCTGGCATTAACTTAATCTCCTTTATACTTCATATCAATTATTTCCTGTATTAATATCAACAGTTAATGGCACCTGCAATTTTGTTGCTAAATTCATTGCTGAATTAACAATTTTTTTAACAATTTCTAATTCATTTTTATATACTTCCACAATCAACTCATCATGGACTTGAGCAACAAAATATGATTTTAAATTATTTTCCTCTAATTGCTGATCAATTTTAATTAAAGCTAATTTAATAATATCAGCCGCTGTTCCTTGAATCGGAGCATTGATCGCTACGCGTTCTGCTGCTTGTTTAGTTGCTCAATTCTGATCATTAATTGTCGGAATGTATCGGATCCGATTGAATAAAGTTTTAACGAATTTATGTTCTTGACAAAATTTAATTGTATTATCCATATAATGACGAATTTCAGGAAAAACAGCAAAATATCGTTTAATAAATTTTTTTGCTTCGCTAATAGAAATCATTAATTGTTTACTTAAGCCAAAATCAGAAATACCATACACAATCCCAAAATTAACAGTTTTCGCAACTCTTCGTTGCTGTTCATTAACTTCAGCTTGATTAATAGAAAATATTTTACTAGCAGTTAATGAATGAATATCTTCATTATTTTTAAATGCTTTAACTAATTCTTTAACATTAGCCATATGTGCTAAAACTTTTAACTCAATTTGCGAGTAATCACTAGATAATACTACTTGCGTGTGAGAATCATTAGGAACAAACACTTTACGAACTAATTTTTGATGAACATCATGAATACTAATATTTTGCATATTAGGTTCTTGTGAAGATAACCTTCCTGTTCTTGTATTAGTTTGATTATAAATTGTATGCACCTTACCATCTGCGAAAATATATTTTTCTAAACCTTTTAAATAAGTTGAATAAGTTTTTTGATATTTACGATATTCCAAAATTTTATCAATAATTGGATGTAATTGTTGCATTTGTAATTGCATTAATACTTCTTGTGCCGTACTACCTTTTTGTAAGTCAGGTAATTTTAATACATCAAATAATAATTCTTTTAATTGTTTAGGAGAATTAGGGTTAACATCTTGTTGAGCTAAACTATTAATTTCTTCATTTAATTGGGTAACAATTTTTAATACTTCCTTTGTTAACTGTTCTAATTGCTTCATATCAACACGAATACCGTGAAACTCCATTTTTGCCAATACAAAAGCACAAGGAAACTCAATATTTTTATACAACTCTAATTGTTGTTGTTGTTCTAATTTCTTACTAATAAGCGGTTTTAAATGTAAAATTCATCAAGCTTTTCTAGTAATAAAACCAGCAACTTCTTGTAATTTTCTTACGACTTTTTTTTGATTTTTACCATAAAATATTTCATCATTCATAAAAGTTTGTTCAGTAAAATAATTAATAACATTATCAATCGTTACTTTCATATTTGCATTTAAAATATAACCAGCTAATTGTAAATCAAAAGCAATACCTTTAACTTCAATATGATGTCATTTACAACCATTAATAACTTTCTTCAAATCAAAAACATCTTTTAGATATTTTTCGTCTTTTAAAAATGTTAAAAATAATTCATCAGTACTAGCAACAAGATAATCTAAATAAAATGCTCCTTTATCGTTAACAACACCAAACCCAATAATGTCTGAAGTATAATAATTATCACCACTCATTTCAACAAATAACGCATTATTATCACAATTATAATGAGCATCTCACTTACTTAAAATTTTGCCTTGATCTTTATTATTATCTTGTGAAGGATTATTTGTCTCTAAACGATTAACTAATGACTTCAAATTATATTTTAAATAAAATTCTTTTAAACGATCTAAATCCTTATTAATTGTTAATGAAGATAAATCCTTAGAAAAAGGAACATCATATCTTAAAGATGCCATTTCTTTACATAATAAACCGATATTAGCATTATTCACAATTTTTTCTTTAACCGCTGTCTTTAATTCCTCTTGATGAGTAATAATATTTTCTAATGTTCCAAATTGATGTAACAATGATAAAGCAGTTTTCTTACCAATGCCTTTAATACCTGGAAGATTATCACCTGCATCACCTTTTAATCCTTTTAAATCAGGTATTTGTTTTGGGGTTATATTTCATCTTTTTTTTAATGAATCAACATTAATAATTTCTACTTGTGATAATCCCTGTTTCGGTTTAACAATTATCGTATTGGCAGATAATAACTGTTCTAAATCACCATCCGATGACAAAATTTCAATTTCTCAATTTAAATCAATTGCCTTTTTATTAATCGTAGCAATAATATCATCAGCTTCAAAATCAGGATGTTCATATCATTGAATTCCATAAGCATCTAAAAACTCACGAACCAATGGTAATTGCTGTAATAATTCTTGCGGGGTTTTAATACGTTTTTCTTTATAACTAGGTAATATTCCATAACGAAAATTTTTAGGTCCAGCATCAAAAGCAACCAAAACTAAATCATAATTTTGTTTTAAAATCTTTTCTAACATTGTAATAAAACTTAACAAAGCATTAGTTGGTGTCCCGTCATTTGCTCGTAAAGTTATAGAATTACTATATGCTGTTGCGTAATATGATCGAAAAACTAAACCATTACCATCAACTAATAATATTTTCTTCATTAAAAAATTTTCACCTAATCCTATTTCATTTCTTAAATTATTATAACAAATAAATTTGTTAAAAATAAAAACAGCAAAATCCTTGCTCTTGCTGTTTTTATTTTTAACTATACAGTACTGGAAGATTTATTTTTTTCTCAAAATTTTCAATTATTAGCAACAATTTCTTTATTTTTCATCCTATAGGCAACTAGTAATAAAAATCCCGCCCCAATCATTAATAGTAAAGAAATAACTAATCCAATTGCCATTCTTTCGCCATCATTAGTATTATCAATAATTGTAAAGATAAATGTTAAAAAACCAATAATTATATAAATACTACCAATTATTCAAAAGAAAATCCTTCTTTTTAAACCTCAAATATTTGTAATAACAAATGTAAAAAAGGAAATAATAATTAATATATTTCATAATGTTTGAGCAAAATTACTAGTTCAAAAATTTAGTTTTAAAACAACAGTATCATAAATAAAAAATTTAGACTTAACTAGCTCCACAAAACCATAAATAATCATTAAAAAAAACGCCAACGAAATTACTATTCGTCCAATTAATGCTCATTTTGTATTTTTCATTTTATTTAATCTCCTTATTCCTAAATGCTACAATTTTAAAATTATTGCTAGCAAGACTATTATAGTAATTTTTTGTTCTTCATTTAATTGAATAAACATTATTCATCTTACCTCCGGAAAAACTAATATCATATGATACTTCTAATGAATTATCAATATCATTATACTGCATTTTCTTATTAGTAATTCTTCAATAATTACTATCTTGATAAAATCTCCGATATTTCATCTTAATAATGCTATTATTATCATTAACAATGCGATCTAAAATTCCGTTTTCACTTGTTAACATTGTTAACAATTTAGCAACCTCGGTTATACAATTAGGACCATCTTCTTTACAAGAGCTAATAGTCGTAATAAGAGTGTTCAATACTCCATCCGGTATTAATTCACCTTTACCGCCATTATAATTATATCCAAGGATTTCCAATAGTGCCACTTTTGCTTGCTCTTCGCCAATTTCAATGGCAGCAAGAATCTTTTTAATCTTTGCTTCTGTTAACACCCGGTCTTGAATTACACCGACTAACTTATTAATTCTGGTTAAAACATCATTTAAATTAATATTTGTATCATTAGGAAGAAAATTTAAATATTTTTTAATAGTTCCAAAAATGGGATCTAATATTTCTTTAATTTTAGGAAATGCTTTTGGTAAAAAATTAGTATTTAAACATAAAACACCAGCCCCCACACAAACATCACCAGTTGAAGCCACTTCAATTAATGAATATTCAAAACCTATTAAAGCTAACTTAATTTTCTTAACTAATTCATTTAATTGTGGTGTTAACCTCATAATTAATAATATCTTTTGTAAACTTAATCCGTTATCATTTAAAGAAAATACTTTTGTTAACTTATTTTTTAAATTATTAGTTACTGATTGATCGAAACCGACATATGACATACTTAATTGTTTATCAATAGCTTGTTGAATTTTTTTGGAAATTTTACTAAAATCGTACCTAATCTTATTGAGATCATCAAAAGGAAGACTAGCATACATTTTCATTATATAAGAAATAACTGGTAAAATTGGTACTAACAATGAAATAATATTTTTCGGATTTTTAAATCCATTTTGAAAATTTTCTAATATATATTTATTAGTTTCTATTGAAACATCTTTACCAGCAATATCATCTAATTTAATACCAAATGTTGCCATCATTGTATCATAAGCAGCTTCTACTTCGGTATCATTTTTACTATCATATCCTTTACAAGAACTTTCAGCATTTTCTTTATCTTCATAATTTTCTTTCTTACAACCAATTTGAACAATTATTTTTTTAATTCTTTTTTGTGACCACTGTAGTGCTTTAGCATATGATACTTCTTTCCCGACAAAATTATCATTATGTTCAGTAAGATCATTTCGTAATTCAGTAATAATATCATCATAACCACCAGCATTATAATCATTCCAAAAACTTTCAATATTACTTTTAGTTAAAAAATTAATAATAGGATCTAAAACGGACCCACTATTAAAAATTTCTTTTAATGTATAAACAGTTAAAGTATTAAAAATTGAACCATATGTTCGAATTTTACCTAAAATATTATTTTGACTAATTAAATCACCATAGGGTTTTACATATTTATCATTAGAGTTAATAACTTTATTAGCTAAATCTTGAGAAGCAAAAAACTCTTGATGACGAGGAAATCAATTATTATCATTGGTTTGTCCAAAATGCGAATAAGAAATATTTTTAAAAATTAAATTATTAACTTTATTTTCTAAAATGTCATTAATAACTTGCGAAGCATCTCATTTTTTTTCTCTACTTAATATTATTGCTTTAGTAATTTCGCCAGTAATTGCCGAAAAATCATTTAATTTAGCAGCGATGCCTTTATCAATCTTAGTTTGATAATAAAAAGTACAAGCAGCTAAAGTTAAAATTTGAGAAACTGATAATAATAACACTACTCAATATTTTATTATTTTTCTTTTCATAAATTAAACCTCAACTTTTATAGAATAATACAAGATAATTTTAAACTTTTTAGAAAAATAAAGCAAATTAAAATTTGAAAGTTCGCGTTTAGTTTTTTTAGGTATTTTTTAAAAAAGAAAAAATAATCATTTACTATAAATTATTTCAATATGCAAATTAAGTATATATTTCTTATGTATGATTTTTGTTATAAAAACTTATTTTAATGTTATTTTTATAAGCGTTTTCCTTGGTTTTTATAACCTTTTATTGAGATTACGTTTGTTGATATTAAATATTTTGTTTTATTACTTATTTTTTAAATAAAATGATAATTAAATTGTGATTTTTTTTCTTTCAAAATTATTTAAATCTTTACCTACCTAACAAAACTTTATGAGTCCACGAAATTTAATTTTGTTAAAATTATTATCAAGAAAGATGATTTTTTTTATGTTAAAAATTAATAATAATGTAAAAACCTTAGAAAACAAGCATTGATTCAGTTTATTCGCAACCCATAAAAATATGTACACCAATAAATGCGAACAACTAGCTAATGAATATGAAAAATTAGATGAATACTTCATATAAATATCATTATCACTTAAAACAAGGTTATAAAGTGGTTCATTTTGCATCAAGAACAATTATTACAATTTTTGGTGAAGTTGTTTTTAAATGACGCCGATATAAATATTGAAATCAAAAATCAGGTAAATTTGAATATGTATATTTACTAGATAAAGAAAAATTTAGTTTATTGCCTAAACAACGCATTTATTTTGATGTCCAATTTAAAGTTTTAAGTCTTCTGGGTGGCGGCAAACGCTATCGTGATATTTTAGATGCTCTAAATCATTGTTATATTTCAAAAACTAGTATTTCAAGCATTTTAAATAAATACGATATTGCTGAATATTTTCAACTAGCAGAAAAAGAAACTAAAAATATAGTTGATATCAAAAATAAGAATTTATATATTCAACTAGATGAAAAATTTTTGGCGACATTAGATCAGAAAGTTAAACAAGACCAGAGAATTCGTTTAGTTACTTTTCATACCGGACATAAAGAAAAAAAATACAAAAATGCTCGTAGAAAATTAGAAAATAAAACGAGGTCATTTTCTAATGTTAAAAGTTGGTAAACGAATAAATACGATGGATTGTCGTGATTTATTAATTAAGGAATTACAAAAATATTATGTAAATATTAATTATGACAAAATAATTGTTTGTGGTGATGGCGATACTTGAATTAGAGAAATTGCCAATAGTTTTGGTAATGTTAGATATATTTTAGATGGTTATTACGCTATTAAAAAATTAAAACAAAAGGCATTTAATATTATTTTTGAAAATCGCAAAGTAACACTAAATAGTTGAATTAAATTATATAAGGATGGAAAATCCATCAAGAATTAATCAAAACCATTCGTAATGTTGCTAAAAATGAGTTAAATAAAGATATTAAAACAAATTTAAGAAAGGAGAGAGGAGAGTAATTATTTTAGTAATAATAAGCAAGGTATTCATCATCAAAATTTAGAATGAAATATCGGTTGTGGCATTGAAAGTGAGTGATGTATCGTATTTAGTAAAACAACAATTAGGGGGGCAAAAATATATCATCAAAAGAATTTAAATAACTTATTACATTTAAGAATGGCAAATTTAAACAAATTAAATGATTACATTAGACTTGGTACATAACTATAACATTTTATGCCCACTAAACTATAAAATGTTATAGTTATGTACCAAGTCTATTTAAGTAAGTAAAAATATTAGTTAAAATTTAATAAAATTAATAATTTTTTATTGTGTATAAAAAATTCAATAATATGATAAAATGATAGTAAGTAAAAATGACAATAACAAGGGGGCCGGGCGGGGTTAGTTTAGTAATTAAATATAATATATTAGCTGGTTGTTTTACTTCTTCAAAGCAATACCTAAGAAAACTTTATGCGTCCATGAAAGAGGTATTTAATATTGAAAAAAGAATATTGAAGTTTAACAATAGCAAGAATTTCATTGTTGTTATCTTTGATTTTTATTATTATTCAATATATAATCTCATTAAATTATGTTCAAAATAAAATTAATGATATTTTTATGAATGCTTTAGATAGCAGTAATTTACAACAACATGTATTAGCAGAATTTAAACCAATACAAGATTTTTTTCCGTTAATGATTATTGTGGCATTATGTTTAAGTTTAAGTTTATGAATAATTGTTATTACTAGTATTTTATTTATTAATAAAAAGGTTATTTGCTTTTATGGACCATTTGTCTTATTGTTTTTAGTAATGTTGAAAGTAATACTGTTAATAATGACAACATTTTATAACGAAATTATTGTTAATGATTTAAATTTTTTTGCTCAAAGTCATAAATGAAAGCTAACAATTATTAAAAATCAATTTCAAAGAATCTTACAATTTAACATTAATGATATTTTTAACATTATCAGTATTATTCTACTATTATTTAGTATTACAATATTATTATGAATGTTTACTTTTAAAAAACAAGATTATTCATTTTTACTTTTTAAAAATGATAAAAAATTATTTTCTTATCTTAAAATAAATTATAAGCAATTATCAATTATTTCATAGAAAGGGATTACAAATGAAATTTCAAAAAACAATATTTTTTTATATTATTATGATGATGGTAAAAACATTAATATTGTTTTTTATTATTTTGGTTAATTTAAACAAACCAACAATATTTTTTAATAATTTAAATTTTAATAAACCAGTTGATAATGTTATTCTTGTTGGTGTTGATGGTGTATCTTCTGCTAATGTATTTAAAAATAAATATCCTAATTTCCAAAAAATTATTAGTAAAGGAATTTATAGTAAAACAGCATTAAATAACGGAACAATTCATTCAGATTCTAATTGGTCTTCAGTCTTAACTGCCGCTAGTGACGATATTCAATCAAAACACTGAAATAATCACGAAGTAACAGATTGTAATCAATATTTGCAACAATACCAAGATAATTGATGAATTGATAATCATGATTCAAAATGTTATTGAAATCCATTAAAAGTACCACCATTATCAATTATGAAGTATATTGATATGTTTAATACAAAAAACAGTCATAATTCTTCTCAATATTATGGAACTTATGATTTTACAATGGATGTAATCTTAAAAAGCGAATTATATAGCCAATATGCCAGTAGGACGTGAAACAAGAAAATTGCTGCTAATATTCAAGATAATATTAAGGAAAATATTAATAATTCAAAGAAAAAATATCAAGATGTTTTTTTTAAACAAGATAAAGTTTTAGATATTTTACAACACACACAACTAGATCGGATGAGTATATATAATTCTTTGCCCGGGTCATATGATCGGTTATTAAAAATAGATCAAGCAGCTGTTAACTTATTTTTAAATGATACTAAGAATAAAAAGTTAGGTCCATTATCATTTCTATATTTAGCTAGTACTGATTTATTATCACACGCTAAATATGGTAATAGTGGTTATTATGACCAGTATTTGTTTGGTAATGTTGATATGTGACTAGAAAATATATTAAATGCTTTAGAAAGAGCAGATTATGATAATTACTTATTAATTTTTGTTTCTGATCACGGGCACATCGGGAAGAATCATACTTTTTATGCACCACTAGAATTACAAATTCCTTTTATAATGTATCATCCTCATAATAGAAAAAATGGCATATTGGGATATCAAATTAGTAATATGAATATAACACCAATAATTACCAGTGCTTTAGGATTACCAATATTAAAAACTTATAAAAATATTTTAGGTGAAATTCAACCTTGATGAAATTATCAAAGTAGAATGTTATGTGTATTTCAAGATGAAAAATAATAAAGTAATTTTACAAATAGGATTTATTACAACAACAATTTTATATTTATTTTTACAAACTAATCTTTTTTTTGCTAGTTTTATGATTGATTTTGAAGAATACTTGTTAGTTCTTAAAAATATTTTTTTAACTTTAAATGTAATGCTTTTAGGATATTTTAGTATTAGTTTTAAATGAACTAAAAAGCAAGCGCATTGAATATGAGTTTTTATTATTTCACTAATGATTATGATGTCAATGCTAATGGTAGTAGTTAATTTTATTGGTGTTTATGGTCATTGAACAGGATTACCAGAACAATATTTAGCAATAATGGATTTCTTAAGTTATTTAACATATGAACGCGGAAGTATTTATGTAACATTACTTTTTATGGTTTGTTATTTAATTCGTCTCGTATTATTTAAAGGAAATATCATTAGAAAAACTAAAACAATTACTATTACGCTTATAACATTATTAGTAGCTATTTTATTAATAGTCATTGCTTTATCGATTACTGTTCTTATATATGACTGACAATATATTTCTAAAATTGGAATATATCAACGAAGCAATTTCTTTTATAGTTTAGAAGAACCTACTGTTATTGCAGGAATATTTTTTCTTTGTGCTTTTATGATTGGTTTATGTTTTCATTATTTTCAAGGTTCATTTTATTTAAAAAAACTTGCGCATAATTATTTATTAATGTGACAGTTAATGGCAATTTTTTTAGTTATTCTTATTTATTTTGTTAGTCAATTAATATTTTATAGTCATAGTACTATTGGTATAAATTATTTATTAATTAGTTTTCTTTTATTAATAGCTTTAAGCACTTTAGAAAATAATTCGCAAAATAAAATTGGATTGAAAAGTAATAATATATTTAATACTACAATAATAATGATGCCATGTGGCATTACTTTAACTTATATTTTAGATTTTAGTCGTGATTTTCGTTCAACTTTTTTTATTTCTTTAATTTCTGTTATTTATTCACATTGATTTTTATTATTGTTATGAACTTTGGGGTATTTAATAATAATTTATTTTATTTGTTTTATAATTAAAAAAATATCATTTTATTTATTTATTAAATTATCCAATAAATTAAAACTTTATCCAATAATAATTGGTACTGATGTCAATCAGAAAAAGAAGGGGAAAATTAGAAAATGTTAGTCAGTGCTCATAATTATCCTAAATGATATCAAAACTATCATTTCTATATTCAATTATCATTTTTTATAGTTTCTTTAGGAAGTTTATCATGACATTATTGATTTTTAGTTTTCAATGAAGCATTAATAAACCCCGAATATTGTTCTGATATTTTAGCATGAGATTTTTTTGGTTATTGAAGTATGCAATCAACAGTAATTGTATTATTTTATAGTTTATTAAATATCATTTATTATTTAAAACCCAATATTGTTTTACAATGGGTGACTAATTTTCATATTCGTAATTTTACTAATATATTTTTAGTAATTGCAATGATTTCTTATTATGTAGCTATTATTATTGGCCCCCCGCCAATTCACGACTTAACAAAAAAATTTGCTTATCGTAATTACTGAATTTCCACTCATATTCAACATTTTTGTTTACCAGTTTTAATGTTAGTATACTCATTATTTGCACCATCATCATATGTTTCATTATCAAAATATTTAAGGAAAAATCTTTATCTTTATTATCTATACCCAATGTTTTATGGTTTTTTTGTATTATTACGAGGTCATATTAAAATCATAAACGAAAGAGGCAATAATCATTATGATTGAACCCGTTATTATCCATATTTCTTTTTTAATGTGCAACAAGCTTCACCTAATGGATGACTAGTCTTTTTTATTGCTTATATTATTTTCTTTTTAGTGTTCTTAATTTTAGGGAGTATATTTATATATATAAATAATCTTCTTGTGTTACGAAGACAAGATTATCCCCAATAGGGGAGTATGAAATATTATTTATTATTTTTTTTTAAAACGGAAACATAATAGTATTAAAATAATGAAGTTTAAAGAAATTAAGTTATATCAAAAATATTATTTTTTTCAAAAAGATAGCAAGTAAGGAGCGCATAAAGTTTTGTTAGGTAGGTAAAGATTTAAATAATTTTGAAAGAAAAACAATCACAATTTAATTATCATTTTATTTAAAAAATAAGTAATAAAACAAAATATTTAACATTAACAAACAAAATCTCAATAAAAGTGGTTATAAAGACTAAGGAAAACGCTTATAAAAACAACATTAAAATAAGTTTTTACAACAAAAATCATACATAAGAAATATATACTTAATTTGAATATTGAAATAATTTATAGTAAATGATTATTTTTTATTTTTTAAAAAATACCTAAGAAAACTAAACGCAACCCGACAATTTAATTATCATTTTATTTGGAAAATAAATAACAAAACTGGATAGTTTACAATAAGTTGGACCATTTTTATATTTCTGCTTTCTTAATAATTTTATCTTATTTTGAAAGTCCACATAAATATGGTCCAACTTATTGTAAACTATCCAATATAACATTAAGGATTGTGAAATTTTTGTCGGAAATCTAGACGATGAATTCACTTCCCTGTAGTTGTTAAAAATAAAATTTTATAACTAAGAAATCATAGTAGTTAAGGTAATTTAAAATTACCTTAACTTTTTACTTTTTATTAAGTGTAATAGTTTTTTATTAGATTTTATGTTAAAATTAAAAAAGGAATAGAAATTGTCGCGAGGTGAAACAATGGAGCAGTATTTAATTTTATGTCGTCATATACAACATATATTAGAAAAGGGTCAAAATAAATCTAATTGTACACTTGTTGATATAATTAGTTTTTTTGGTTATCAAATGCGGTTTGATTTACAAAAAGGCTCTCCGCTATTAACAACAAAAAAATTATATTTAAAAGCTGTTATTTATGAATTATTATGATTTATTAAAGGCGGCACTAACATTAGAACTTTAGTACAAAATAATGTTAATATTTGAAATGAGTGACCTTATAAAAAATATCAAAATTCACTTGATTTTAAAAATGAACAATTACAAGATTTTATTTTTAAAGTTAAAAATGATGAGCAATTTGCTAAAAAATATGGTTATTTAGATTCGTTTTATGATAAACAATGGTGAAATTTTAATGGTATTGATCAATTAAAAAATTTAGAAAAGCAATTAAAAGATAATCTGCATTCACGAAGACATATTTTATCTAGTTGAAATCCTGAGGAAATTGAAGAAACGGCATTACTGCCTTGTCATTGTCATACATTATTTCAATTTTATGTTAATGCTGACAATAAATTATCCTGTCAGTTATATCAAAGAAGTGCTAATGTGTATTTTTAGGTGTTCCTTTTAATATTACTAGTTATGCTTTATTAACTTATATGCTGGCATCTATTTGTGGGTATGAAATTGGTGATTTTGTGCATACGATTGGTGATGCGCATATTTATACTAATCCATTTAGAACAAATAAATTAAAAATTAACAAGAACTCCAAAAAAATTAGGCAAATTAATAATTAATCGTTCAGTAACTTCAATTTTTGATTTTAAATATGAAGATTTTTCATTGTTAGATTATGAATTATATCCGGCGATAAAAGGAAAGGTGACAGTTAATTATGGTAATTTTAGTATGAGCAATGGATAAGAACGGTGTTATTGGTAAAGATAATAAATTGCCGTGGTGTTTAAATCAAGAATTACAATATTTTAAAGAAATTACCATCGAAAAAACAATTTTAATGGGAAGAAAAACTTTTGATAGTTTAAAAGTTAAACCTTTATCACAAAGAAAAACTATTGTTGTTAGTTGAAATCCTAATTATGAATTTAATCATCCTGATGTAATTGTGAGTAATGATTTAGAAGGTATTTTAAAACAATATGAGTATAGTTGTGATGACTTATATGTTTGTGGAGGTGCTTTGATTTATCAAATAGCAATTCCCTATTCCAACAAATTATTTGTTTCACTTGTTAATGATTCATATGGGGGCGATACTTATTTTCCAGAAATTGATTTCCATCAATTTAAAGAAATTAGTAAGAAACAATATGATAAATTTGTTGGATTAATTTATGAAAGGAAAGTTACTAATGAATAAATGAAGAGTAATAATCACATTGTCATATTTGCTACAAACTTTAAGAAAAGCAAAAAAAATGACAAAGAAAGTGCTTCGTGATCCTAATTCAGTATCGGAAGAATATCGTTATAAATGATTGCAAAAGCGGGCGCTATATTTTGCATGGTTATATAATGTTAAAGTTCATCCTCAAGGATTAGAAAATTGAGTTAATAATAAGGGGTGTGTGATGATTGTCAATCATCAATCAAATTTTGATGCTTTATTATTACTTTTAATTAATGATTTTAGTAAATTTGCTCCCTTAGCATTCATTGCTAAGCAAGAATTACAAGAACATAAAATATTTAAATGCTTTTTACAATTAATTGATGTTTTATTTTTAGATCGCAATAACCCAAGGCAAGCATTAGAAGTTTTTAATGATGCTAAAAAGTTAATTCGCGTCCCGCGAACAATGGTTATTTTTCCAGAAGGAACCAGAAGTAATAGTTCAACAGTACAAGAATTTAAGCCAGCAGCATTTAGAATCGCGTATCAAGCATATGTTCCAATTATTCCGGTTGCTATTATTAATTCATATGAAGTTTTTAATAAAAAATATCAAGGAAAGAAAAACATTTATCTTGTGATTCAAAAATCATTAGACCCCGCTAATTTTATTAATATTACTACCTATAATTTAGCAAAAAATATGCAAAATAATATTCAAAAAGTCATTAATAATTTTAATTTAAAAAATAAGGATGAAAAAAAATAATATGAATGTTGGATTTAATTAATAAGAAAAAAACAAAATCAACAATTAACAACAAAAGAAATTGATTTTATTATTAGTGATTTTACTAAAGATGATATTCCTGATTATCAAGTGAGTGCTTTTTTAATGACTGTTTGATTTAATGGTTTAAATGAACAAGAAACATTTGATTTAACAAAATCATTAATTAATTCTGGTGATTTATTAGATTTATCATTAATTAGTGGTTTTAAAGCTGATAAACATCCTACTGGTGTGGTGGTTTTTTGGGTAGTGTTGGCGATAAAATAAGTTTACTTTATGCTCCTTTGTTAGCAAGTTTTGGCATTAAGGTAGCAAAAATTTTTGGAAGAGGAGTATAACAACCTGGTGGAATGCTTGATAAGTTAGAAGCGATTCCTAATTTTAATGTTAATTTGCAGTGAAATGATTTTTTAAAGGTAATTAATGAATGTGGAATGAGTATTATTAGTCAAACGCAAGATATTAATATTACTACGGATGATAATAAAATTTATGCTTTAAGAGATAAGATAACACTACGAGAAAACTGTTGATTCCATTCTTTTAATAGCGCGCAGCGAGCAAGCAATTATGGATAAGAAAATTGTGCTGTGGGGAGTGGGAGTGGTGAGTGATATATGGTCTTGTTTTAGATGTTAAGTGTGGTAATGATGCTTTTATGAGTAATTTAACTGATGCTAAAAAATTAGTAAGAATAATGTTAAAAATTGCTCAAAAATTAAAAGTTAAAACTTCTGTTATTATTAGTGATATGAATCAACCATTAGGAAGAATGATTGGTAACATTTGTGAATTTTATGAAGCGTATGAATTTTTACAAGGTAAAAATCAAGATTCAGCATTAATAGAACTTGTAACCTCTCTAAGTTCGATTAGTTTATTACAAGCAGAAATTTGTAATAATTTTGATGAAGCAAAACAAAAATGTATTGAGCAACTAAAATCATTAGTTCTATTAAATATTTTTAAACAATTTATTAAACAGTAATCTGGTGATATTGATTTTGTTACTAATTTTGTTTGAAAAGATGCTGCTAAATTTGTTATTGAAATTAAAGCATCAGTTTCAGGATTTGTTAATTTTCATAACTGTTATGGTTTAGGTAATTTAGCAATACATTTAGAAGCAGGAAGAGAAACAAATTGTTTAATGATTGATTATATGGCCGGAATTTTTATTAATAAAAAAGCTCAAGAAAAAGTTAATGCTAATGAAACGACATTAACTTTATATATTAATATTAATAATGTCAGTGAGTTTACATCAGTGGCAAAAGAATTATTTACTATTGAACAATCTTTACCGCCGATTAATAATATTATTTATAAAATAATGCAATAGGGTAATTAAGATAAGGTGGATAAATAAATATGAGTAAATATCTGATTAACATTGATAATTTTCAAGGACCATTAGATTTACTTTTACATTTAATTAAAGAAAAAAATCTTAATATCTTTACTGTTGATGTTAGTAGTATTACAATGCAATATTTAGATTATTTAAATAAAATGGAAACATTAAATTTAGATATTGCTAGTGAATATTTAACAACGGCAGCATATCTTTTAGAATTAAAATCACGGCGATTATTACAACAGACTAATTTAGAAGAAGATAATAGTGATTATGAAGCAGATAATCGTCAAGAATTAATTAAAAAATTATTAGAATATCAAACTATTAAAGAAACAACTAGTTTTTTTAAAGAACAAGAAATTATTCGTCAGCAAGTTTTTACGAGACCAGCAATTGTTTCCAATTCACAACAATATACATCGTTAGCGAAGGAAACTAATTGAGATTTTAACTTAGAGCAATTAAGTTTTCAATTACAAGAAGTGTATAAAAGATATCAATTAAATATGCCAATGACAACACGCGTGGCCAAACAACAAATATCACCACAAAAGCGAGCATTAGAAATTTTTAATTTCTTAAAACAAAATCCCCAAAAAATTTATAATCTTTATGATATTTTTGTTGAAAGTGATAAAATTACAAATAATTTGCTTGTTGTTAGTTTTAGTGCCATTTTGGATTTAGTTCGTAGTCAGCAAATATATATTGAGCAAGCAGATATGTTTGCTCCCATCACATTAAAATATCGAGGTGAATTTAGTGAAGAAAGTGAATAATTATGCTTTAATGGAAGGATTAATTTTTATTGCTGGTGAAGAGGGCATTAGTAATCAAAAAATTGCTAAAAAGTTAAATCTTAGTCTTAATCTTGTTAATGAAATGTTAGTAACTATCCAACAACAGTTAGATGCCGATGAATCACGAGGCATATCATTAATGAATAATAATAATGTTTTTAAGTTTATGACAAAACAAGAACATTTTAATATTTATGAATCATTAGTTATTGAGCAAACTAGTAAATTATCAACAGCAGCATTAGAAACGCTAGCAATTATTGCTTATAAAGGTCCAATAGTAAAAAGTGAAATTGAAAGTATTCGTGGTGTTAGTAGTGATTTTATGGTTGCTAAATTAAAGGCTCGAGAATTAATTATTGAATTGGGGAGAAGTGATGCTCCGGGGCGACCAATATTATATGGTGTGAGTCAATGTTTTTTAGATTATTTTAATTTATCTTCGTTAGAAAAATTACCACCATTACCAGAATCTTTTTTTGATAAAGATGAAGACACTAATTTGTTTATTAATTAAGAATAATGATAATGAAAAAAGAACGATTACAAAAAATAATTGCTATGCGTGGTTATTGTTCGCGGCGAAAAGCTGAACAATTAATTTTAGCAGGAAAAGTTTCAGTTAATGAACAAATTATTACGGAATTAGGATTTAAAGTTGAAGCAAATGCTAAAATTACTGTTAATGGTCAATTATTGCCAGAAGAACAAGAAAATATTTATTTAGCTTTTAATAAACCAATCGGATGTATTACTTCTTTGGGTGACCCCCTAGGAAGAAAAACTGTCTTTGATTATTTAAAAGATATTACTGTTCGGATTTATCCGATTGGCAGATTAGATTATTATACTAGTGGGTTATTATTATTAACTAATGATGGTGATTTTGCTAATTTAATTACGCATCCGACCCACAGAATTAATAAAGTTTATGAAATAACAGCTAAAGGTAAAATTACTTCCACAATGATTAATAGTTTATTAAATGGTGTTTTAATTGATGATGATTTTTTAGCTAAAGCAGTACAAGTTAAATTATTAAGAGTAAATAGTAATCAACAAACTTATATGCTAGCAATAACTATTCAAGATGGTCGCAATCAACAAATTCGAAAAATGATTAAAGCAATAAATGGTAAAGTTTTATCATTAAAACGACTTGCTGTGGGAATATTAACCCTTAATGGCATTAGTGAAGGTCATTATCGGTTATTAACAAATGATGAAGTTAAGCAATTAGAAAAAATAGCGAAAAAAAATAATCCCTAAGGATTATTTTTGTATTTTTTTAAATTTTTCTAGTAATTTTTCTTTTCCTTCATTAATAAGAAGATCATTATATTTAGTATATAGTTCACGACAATAAGCTAATTCGTTTAAAGCTCATTTTTCATTTTTTCATTCTTTAACAATAACTGCTTTTTTTTGTAACTGTTTATATTGGATAAAGAAATTTTTAATTTTTGCTAAGGTATGTTCAGGAACATCTTTTAAAGATTTAAGATGATTAAAATGCGGGTCATCGGCTAAAACACCAAATATTTTAGTATCAATTTTACCACCATCAATCATTTTTAAAGCTCCAAGAATTCTAACATTAGCTTGACAACCGGGAATCGTTGGATGTGTTGCTAAAGCAATAACATCAAGAGGATCACCATCTCAGTCTAAAGTATTTTCAATACAACCGTATTCACCAGGATAAACATTAGCACCATATAAAACACGATCTAAAATAATTCTTTTAGTTTCAAAATTATATTCGTATTTGTTAATACTACCAGTAGTAATTTCAATAATTACAGGAACGATATTATTTTCCATTAATAAATTTTCTCCTTTTTTTATTTGTAAAAATATTATACAATAAATATGTTGAAATAATGGTAATTAATTAAGGAGTAATAAATTAATGAGAAAGATAACAAGATTGTTATGAGTAACACTTAAAAATGATAGTCAATTAACAATTAAAAAGTTAGTTTTAATTGCTAATTTTTTAGCTATTTGTTTATTAGTTGGTTATATTAGTAAATTTATTCCACCTTTATTTTTACCTTATTTAAAATTAGAATTTATTGATGTTTTTATTATTATTGCTTTTCCGTTTTTAGGAATTATTTATACTTATTTTTTAGTATTTTTAATTCCTTGAACGTTAATGCTAATTACTAGTAATAATGGTCCAATTGCTTATTTAGCGTTAATGTTAGCAACAGGAGGATTTTATTCAATATTTTTGATTGTGCAAATGCCATTATTTTTTATTATTCAATTTTGTGAATGAACAAAAAATAGTTCTGGTAAATTTTTAACGATTGTTGTTTGAATTATTAGTATTTTTTTAGCAGCAATTATTAATTCGTTTTGAATGACTTTTTTAAATTGAGTTTTTATTTTGGAATTATATGGGGTGGTATCTTTGCAAAATCAGTTATTTGTAGTTTTTTTACCATTTAATTTAATAAAATTTTGTTTGGAATCTTTAGTTTATAGTTTAATCGTAACATCAACTTGACCATTAATTGAAAAAAATGCTAACGCAGGTTATTATATTTTATTATAATTATATTAGAGAAATAAGGCGATAGTAGTGAAAATTGAACAAACAAGGATGGAACGATTTTCGCTCTTACAAGAATAAATTAATCGTGAGATTGAGTTAGATCAAGCATTATTGCAAGAAGAAGAGTTATTTCAAGATTATATTACTCGTTTTAGTCATATTGATAAGGAATATTTTTAAGAATTTCTTAATAATATTAATCAAGAACGAGAACTATTAAGCCTTCAATTACATCAAGATCATTCAAAAGATTTTATTAATTTTGAAGTTAGATATGAAATTAATCAATATTTAAGTGATATTCGTAGTGATTGTGATTTAAATGATAATGTTAATTTACAACAAATTTTACAAGACCATAATTATCATCATAAATTTGGGCAACATTTAAATGGTGCTAGTGAAAGTAAATATCAAGAAATAATTTTGGGGTTAGAAAATTCTGTTAAAAATTTACAAACTAAAATTTCTTCGGAAACGTAATTAACTCAGCAAGTAATTAAAAAACCTATCAAAAAAATTTAAAAAAACATTCAGAGGCGTTAATACCTATAAAAAACCATTAGTAGAATTATTATCAAATTCAGCCGCATAATGACTGATGAACAATTTAATAAGTTAATAAAAAATGTTTAAAAAGCAAAAAATTAGTTTTAAATGATTATTATTGTTAATAATTGGTAGTATTATCTTGGCTATCTCTTTATTAATTGTTCTTTTACTTTTATTAATTCAATAATATTACATTATATTAGATGTATAATTTACTAGAGGTGAAATAAAAAAATGAAACAGATAAATATTGCTATTGATGGACCGGCCGGAAGTGGAAAGTCAACAACTGCTAAATTAGTTGCTAAACGGTTACATTATATTTTTATTGACACTGGTTTAATGTATCGGGCTTTAACGCTTTATTGCTTAGTAAATAAAATTGATATTAATGATAATAGAGCAGTTATTAAGGTATTAACTAATATTAGATTTAGTTATGATACTAATGGTAATATTTATGTGAATGGGATTAAACAAAATTCTTATGATTTAATTAGTAAAAAAGTTGTTAATCATGTTAGTTTAATTAGTGCTATCAAAGCAGTAAGAACATTTATGGTTAAAATTCAAAGAGCAATTGTTCAAGGTTTTGGTTATATTCTTGCCGGAAGAGATATCGGGACCGCTGTTTTACCTAATGCTCAATTAAAAGTATTTTTAACAGCAACAATTACTAAACGAGCACAAAGAAGAGTTGAACAAGCACGACAACAAGGAATAGTTTTAGAGTTGTCTAGTGTTCAAAATAATTTACAAGATCGTGATCGTCAAGATTCTGATCGTAAAGTTAGTCCCTTAAAGAAAGCTAATGATGCAATTGAAATTGATAATAGTAATTTATCATTAGATCAAATTGTTGATTTAATTGTGACAATGGTTTATGAAATTAAAAAAAATCAATGCCTTTTGCAAATGCATAGTTAGGAAAAAAATAAAATGAAAAATTCTGCAATTGTCGCTATTATTGGGCGACCTAATGTTGGTAAGTCAACATTGTTTAATCGTTTAATTAAAAATCGTTTATCAATTGTTGATGATACATCAGGGGTTACCAGAGACCGGATTTATCAAAAGGCACAATGACTTAATCGTGAATTTTGATTAGTAGATACTGGTGGCCTTGGTTTTGGTAATGATGAATTACAAGCACAAATTTCATTACAAGCACAAATTGCGATTGAACAAGCTGATGTTATTATTTTTACTACTAATTATCAAGAACGATTGCAAGATGAAGAAAAACGAATTGCTAAAATGCTTTATGGAATTAATAAACCAATTATTTTGGTTGTTAATAAATATGATAATCAACAAGTTAATAATGAACTATATGATTTTATCCAATTAGGATTTGGTGAGCCAATTGCTGTTTCTTCAACGCATGGTATCGGGATTGGTGATTTGTTAGATAAAATTATTTTTAGTTTAAATCAATTAAATTTAGAAATAAAACCAGATTCTGAAAATGAAACTAAAATGGCTATTATTGGGCGACCTAATGTTGGTAAGTCTAGTTTAACAAACGCATTATTAAATGAGTTGCGGGTTGTTGTTTCTAATCTTCCGGGCACGACAACAGATGCTGTTGATAGTTCATTTGTTAGAAATGGTCAAAAATTTGTTGTTATTGATACGGCGGGAATTAGAAAACGGGGAAAAGTTCAAACAAATTTAGAAAAGTATAGTTTTTTACGAGCTTTAAAGGCTGTTGAACGAAGTGATATTGTTTTATTAGTATTAGATGGCAATGAAAACATTAGAGAACAAGATGTTAAAATTGGCGCGATTGCGAATGAGGGTTATAAACCAGTAATTATTGTTGTTAACAAATATGATGAAATGGAAAAAACAAAAAAATCATTAGATGATTTTCGTAAAGAAATTCAAGTTCATTTTAAATATTTGCATTATGCTTTTGTAATTTTTGTTTCGGCATTAAAAAATGTGCATCTTGGAAAGATTTTTCAAAATATTAATAAGATTCAAGAAAAACAAAACTTACGAATTCAAACTAGTATTGTTAATGAAATTCTTATTAAGGCTCAGTTATTACATCAACCACCTATTTTTCAAGGTGAAAGATTAAAGATATATTATGCCACACAAGTAAGTAAGCAGCCGATTACTTTTGTTTTATTTGTTAATAATCCTAAGCATTTACATTTTTCATATGCAAGATTTTTGGAAAATCAATTACGAGAATATTTTGACTTTCAAGGGATTCCATTACGATTGATTTTTCGTCAAAGAAAATAAATATTTAAGGAAGGTAAAATAATGCAAAAAATTATTATTTTAGGAACTGGGGCGTTTGCTAGTGCTTTGGCACAAGTTTTAGCAGATAATAAAAATGAAGTATTAATGTATGGCATTGAAAAAAGTGAAGTTGATGATATTAACAATAATCATCAAAATAGTAAATATTTTCAAGAGATTTGTTTAAATGAAAATATTGTTGCTACTAATGATTTAAAACAAGCTGTATGTGATGCTAAAGTTATTGTTTTTGCGGTTCCTTCACAGGTTTTGCCTATCGTTTGTCAGCAAATTAATGAGTTAATAACTTATCCAGTGCATTTTATTAATATTGCTAAAGGTTTTGAACCTAATACTGGTGAAAGGTTATCATTAACGATTCGTAAAAATTTAAAACCTGATATTATTGAAGATTTGTCAGGACTATATGGCCCTAGTATTGCAATTGAAATTGTTCAAAGATTTCCCACACAAGTAACAGCGGTTAGTGAGAATTTATTATATGCGAAAAAAATTCAACAATATTTTAATAGTGAAAATTTTTCGGTAACGATTACTAATGATTTTATTGGTGTTGAATGCGCTAGTGCTTTAAAAAATGTTATTGCGATTATTTCAGGAATGTTAAAAGGACAAAATGCTAGTGATAATACTGTTGCATCTTTTATTACTATTGGTTTAAATGAAGCAATTAAATTTAGTAATAAAATGGGGGGGGAAACAGAAACATTTTTAACGCCAGCGGGCATTGGTGATTTAATTTTAACAGCAATGTCCCCAAAATCTCGTAATTATCAATTTGGTTATGAAATTGGTAAAACTAATGATCCAGAAACTGTTATTAAGCAATCACAAAAAACTGTTGAAGGTTTTGGTACTTGCAAGTTAGTTAATGAGCAAATGTCAAAATTAAATTTAAAACTACCTTTATTTGCATTATTATATAAAATTCTTTATTCATATGAAAATCCGCAAATTGTAATTGACAACTTTTTAAAACATGTTTCAATTGAATAAAAATAATGAACATAAATTCGTTAAATATTTTTCATAAGTGAAGACTTTTATTACAGTTTTATAAGGTTCTTTTAATTACTGAAGATGAATTAATTATTTTATTATTATTAATGCATTTATTATCAGAAGAATATCAATTTGTAACCTCTGAGAAATTAGAAAATTTTTCTAATTTTGATGTTAACAAAATTGATAAACTATTAGTTCGATTGTTAGAAAAAGATTATTTATGAATTAGTAATTTTAATGATAAGTTAACAATGTCATTAACACCATTATTTAATAAAATTTTTCACCAGTTGCAAGATGATAATGTAATTATTGAAGATAAGTTTGTTGATATTAATAGTGTTTTAATAACGCCGTTATCTTTTGAACAAAAATTATTTATTGAACAACATTTGAATGATGAAAATTTAGTTAATAAGGTACAATCGTTAAAAAGTAATAATAAAAAAACTAATTTTATTAAATTACAACAGTTGATTTTAAATTCTGATAATAAAAAAAGTTTATCACAATTTAATTGATTAATTACTGATATGATTGATGCCATAAAAAAGGAGGAATAATTTTATGAAAAATGATAATAGTTTTAAATTGGTAAAAGAGGATATTTTAGAAAAGGAATTTCAAATTAATTTTAAAGGTTATGATGTCCAAGAAGTTAAACGGTTTTTAGATATTATTCAAAAAGATTATGATGCTTTTAATAAAATTATTGAAACTCATGTTGATGAAATTTTGAGTTTAAAAGAAAAAATCAAAGAAATAATTGAAGAACATGAAAAGTTAAAAAGTAATTATGAAATTGTTATGCAACAATGAGATAAATTAGAAGAAAAGTTTTAAGAAATGTTGATATCATTCATTAATCGGTTAAGGCACATAAAATTTTATTAGGTAGGTAGGTAAATATTTAAATAAGTATTAAGACGTCAGAGCCGTGTTTAGTTTTCTTAGGTATTTTTTAAAAAAGAAAAAATACCTAAGAAAACTAAACACGGCTCTTAATAATTTTTGTTTTGTAAAAATTAAATAATATGATAAAATGATAACGAGTAAAAATGACGACAACAAGAAGGGCGGGGTTAGTTTAGTAATTAAATAATATAATTAGCTGATTGTTTTACTTCTTCAAAGCAATACCTAAGAAAACTAAACACGACCAGTGAAAGTAGTTTTATTGAAAAATTTAAAAAATTATGGTAAAAAAAAACGATATTATCACCGTTGCTGACGGATATGAATATGAAAAAAACTATTTATTATCACAAAAAATAGCAATTGTGGCTTCAATTCAAACTTGAGCGCAGTTAGGAAAACAACAACAAAAATTTGATAATAAAATTAATGAAAAAAAGCTTGAAAATGAAGCATTAAAATTAGAAATTGAAAAGATAATTTTAAATTTTGATTTGAAAATTAATAAAAATAAGGTATTTGGAACAATTACTAGTAAACAGATTATTGAAAAATTAAGTCAAAAGTATAAGTATAATATTCAATTAGATAAAAAACAGTTAGTTAATTATCAAAATATTAATATTATTAGTATTAATAATATTAAATTATTTAATGATATTTTTACGATTTTGAAAATTCAAGTTGTAGGTAAAAAGTAATGACTATTACTAATAATTTTTTATTAGAAGATGCTGAGGTTAGTATTTTAGCGGCAGTTATTAATTCTAAAAGTGCTAGTGATGAGGTTGTTGCTTTTCTTAATGAGAATGATTTTATTAATTCCCGACATAAATTAATTTTTAAAGCAATTACTTCGTTATATAATCATCAATTACCAATTGATTTACCAATTTTAACTGATATGTTAGTTAAACAACAAAGTCTTAGTCAGGCTGGTGGGGTGGAATATTTAACTTTGATCACTCAAAGTTATATTAGTGATGCTAATTTAGATGATTATTTAAAAATTATTGTTGAACGCACAATGTTAAGAAATTTGCAATTAGTAACTCAAGATATTACTAAGAAAATTAATACTGAAATTAGTGTGTGAGAACTTTTAGGAATTGCTGAACGGAAAATTTTGGAAATTGCTAATAATCGTAAAAAAAATGAGTTTAAAAGTACTAAGGATATTGTTGATGCAACATTATCTAAGATTGAGAAGTTACAAACTAGTGATAATCAATTAACAGGTTCAGATAGTGGTTTTATGCAATTAAATAAGATTACTAATGGTTTTCAAAATGGTGATTTTATTATTTTGGCAGCTCGTCCTTCAATGGGGAAAACAGCTTTAGCATTAAATTTTGCTGTTAATTGTGCAAGAGTTTATAAAGATAGTGCTGTGGTCATTTTTTCTTTAGAAATGCCAACTGAACAATTAATTTTGAGAATTTTAGGTTCAGAAACAAAAATTAGTTCAATGCAAATTAAAACGGGAAAAAATTTAACAAGTCGAAATTGACAAGATTTAACTAGTGTTGGTAGTAAATTAAAGCAAAGCAATATTTTTATTGATGATTCCCCGGGATTGCGAGTGATTGAATTAATTTCTAAATTAAGAAAATTAAGTCGTAATTATGATTTAAAGTTGGTTGTTATTGATTACTTGCAATTATTAGTTGGTGATGGCGAGAATCGGCAACAAGAAATTTCCAATATTTCTCGAAGTTTAAAGGCATTAGCAAGAGAACTAGAAGTACCAATTGTTTGTTTATCACAGTTATCGCGAAAAGTAGAATCAAGAGAAGATAAACGACCATTAATGTCTGATTTGCGTGAATCAGGAGCAATTGAACAGGATGCTGACTTAATTATGTTTCTTTATCGTGAAGACTATTATGAAAAGAAAGAAGATAGTTTGAATGAAGAATCACATAAAGCACGATTAATTATTTCTAAGCATCGTAATGGTCCGACCGGAACAGTAGAATTACTTTTTTTACAAAAGTATGGTAGTTTTATTGATTATAATAAGATTGTGAATAAAAATGAAAAGAAAGAAGGAACAAAATATGAAAAGAATGTTTTCAATAATTAGTCATTCAATGACTAGTTTTGTAATGATATTTAGTATTGTTGCTTGTAGCATGAAGACGCACCTGGTTACAGTTAATATTACTAATGCTGCTAATGAAGCAACAATATTTGATAAGATTTTTCGTGCTGAGGCGGTTACTAAGACAATAAATAGTTTATTTTATACTTATAAAAAAAATGGTAAAACAACGTGAGTAGAAAATAATAAAGAGAATGTAAAGCAATTAAATAGTGAATTAGCAACTCAATTTTATGCTGATTTTTATACAAGGTCAGGAGATACATTTTCATATCAGTTTGATATTAATAATTCGTTTGTTAATGATAAATTGAATTTTAATGGAGCTGAGATTAAAGTAATTGATGGTATTAAAGCAGAAGTAACTGATGATAAGACATCACCTAAAAAAATTGCTTTTGATGTTTTCTTTCAAGGCATTGCCCAAAAGTATAAGTTTAGTGGTGTTGTTAATTGAAAATATAATATTGTGAAACTTAATCCGAAGGAAAAAAAAACTGATAAGTTGGTATTTTTTTGTGATTATAACAATGATTTAGCACAAATTAAGATTAATAGTTTTGTAAAAGTAACTTAATTTAATATTTAATTATTATTTTCATAATAGACTTGGTACATAACCCTTAATTTTATCTTATTTTGAAAGTCCACATAAATATGGTTCAACTTATTGTAACCTATTCAAATAATGTATTTTTAAAATCAAATACACTTATAAATCCAAAAATAGAATTAGTTGCCGATTCAGGATATCAAGGTTTGCAAAATGTTCATAAAAATACATTATTACCAATTAAAAAGAGTAAAAATAATTCTTTAAATCCAAATAAAAGGAATATAATAATTTTTTTTAAGTAAAGTTAGAATTACCATTGAGCATGTTTTTGCTAAATTAAAAAGATTTAAAATACTAGTTTATCGTTATCGCAATAAAATTAGAAGGTTTGGATTACGATTTAACTTAATTTCAGGAATATATAATTTTGAATTAAGCTAGTTATAGTTATGTACCAAGTCTAATGTAATTAAGTATTATTCATCAATATTTTTTTAAAAAATTAATGACTTTGTTTAGTTTTATTTTTCAAGATTATTTTTGCTTTAATTTTTTGAATAATAAAAACGGATTAATTTTTTAAATTGAATTACAAAATATATTGTTCCGCCTCATCAAAAAACAAATATTCCCGCTAGCAAATGACACTATTGAGCTTCTCGAAGAAATCGACCATCTCTCTTTATTCATAAAATCATTAAATTCGTTACTTGTTCCAGTTATTCATTTAGTATCGATTACTGTTAATGCACAAATTAACAAGCTTATAAAGATAAAAATGATACTTAATACTATTTTTAACCACTTTTTTTAAAAGAATTTTTAATTCTTAATTTTAATGGCATTTTTTCTTTTGAATTATCTTTTTTAAATAATTTTCCTAAAAGTTTTTCCATTTTAATTCTTCTTTCACATTTTTTATCGTCCTTTAATCACAATAAATAAAGCAATAAATACACAAGTGACACCAAGAATGATTAAACACGATTGGATTGTTGCGAAAATGTTCGTGCCATTGGTTTAAATAGCTCTAAAATTGTTAAATTGCTAGTAATAAACTTTTGGAAATTCGCAAGGCCTTCGCTAATATAGTTCGTTAAAGTTTCAAAATGACTACCAGCTAAAAGTCCAAGAACAGTTATTAAGATAAAAATAATAATTAGTTTAAACATTGTTAGTTACCTTGCTTTGTTTTTATTAGTTTTGTTTGTTTTTTAGCTTTTCCTCACGCGCTTAAACGACCCTTATTTTTAACAGCATATTGGCGTTGTTTTTCTAAATTAACTTGTTAACTACCGACTACCAAATCCAAGAATAATTGCCATAAGAAATTCTACAGCCAGCGTTAAGAATAAAGGAAATATTAGTTGAATATTCGTTCCTGGTACTTCAAGAGACTTCAAATTAAATCAAAAACTTTATAAAGCATTTGGGCGAGAAGGGCGGCCATTTTTTTAGGAACTGACTGTACAATTATAAATCTTTGCCCGCCCAACAAAACTCTTTACGCGCCCAAGACTAACAACTATCCACTGAATAACTTATTCCTAAAGCACTTGGTGCACCAGTAATTTTTTTATTATAAATAAACCGAAAAATTAATAATGATACTAATGGTGACAAGTAAATTAATGATTTTAACAATTGGGGATTAATATGTTTAGTAATATCAGGAACAGCAGCGATCTCATATGTTAACTGAATTACATATCCTAAAATAAATGAACTTAACATAATAAACCATCCATTTCAACGCGCAAGAATCATAATTGCAATTGCAATAAAACCATATCCACCCGCCGTTGGCATAAAAATATTTTGGGTTATCACATATAATGAACCACTTAATCCTGCTAAAGCTCCAGAAATTGTAATTGCAAAAAATTTATAACGATTGACACTAATCCCGACAGATTCACTAGCTCAAGGATTTTCACCAACTGATTTTAAACGCAAACCAAATTTACTAAAAACTAATAAACAAATAATAGCAATTACAATAATTAAAATAATAAACGGATAAAAAATTAAACTATCTATTTTTCAAGGAATATATTGAATATTACTTGAAATATTAGCACGATTATTTAATAATGTTGCTCCCATCGCTGCAATGGCGGGCCCGGCAACATTAACAACTGTTCCAGAAATAATATGATTAATTTTAAATTTTAATACCATTAATGAATGTAGCAACGATATTATCATTCCAAAAAGAACACCAACAACAATTGCTATTACTGTTAAACTATGATTATTTAAATTATTAATATCATAATGACAATAAGTAATTAATGAATAACCCAAACCGGCAAATACCATCTGTCCTTCCAAGCCAATATTAATTACACCCGCCCGCTCAGAAATTAAAGCGGCAATAGCAGTAATCATAAAAATACTAATTAAAGGTAATCCACTTATTAAAGAAGTTCCAAAAACTGAATTAAGCATCTTTCTTTACCTCCTTCATTATTTCTTCAATTAAAGTCTTCTTACTAATAAATTGTGATGCATTTCTTAATTGTGATTTTGTCAGTTTTTGCAATTGTAATTTACAATATCAACTTTGAAACAATGAAAGATTAGAATCATTAATTATTTTCTTTAAGTCTAAGATCTTTTTTTCTTTTGCTTCATAACTTTTTTCATATACATCAATTACTAATGTCATATTATTATTATGCAATTTTAAAATTACTTTTTGTTTAATTAAAATAATTTTTTTTGTTAAATGAATAATTTTATTTTCTTTAGTATTTAATTTTTTAATTTTTGTTTTGTCTTCTTTAAAAAATTGCTTTGCAAAATTAATTTTTTGTTCTGATATTTCTTCATATTCTTTTCAATATTCAATAATATTCATTTCTTTATTAACATTAATTCATAACTTTTGCGATAAATATAATGCTTGATTTCTCACAAAAATAAATTTTAATCAATTTCTACTATGAGCTTCAAAATATTCATAATAAATATCAATTTTATTTAAAAGACAATAAATTTCAAGTTGAATAAAATCTTTAAATCGTAAAAACTTTAAATACCACCTATTAATTCCATGATAACTATATGATAATCTCAGTTGTCTTGTGGTCATTAATTGTAAATATCACTTTGTTGTTTTTGATTTTGGTTTAACTAAAAAATATGTTCCTAAAGCAATTGATAATAAAGCAATAGCAATAATTGTTTCAACAATTTCTTTATTACCTGACATAACAACTTTTTGAGCATACACAGCACTAACAAATAATGCTGAGAAAATAATACCAATAAAACTATTATTTGCTAATAATGACACAGTAATACCATCAAAACCAATATTCAATGGAACAGATTGTACGGATAAAAACCGTACAATACCATAGTAATAAACAAAACCAGCAATTCCGGCAACACATGAAGAAATTAACATTGTATAAATTATAATTTTATTATACTTAACGCCAGCATACTTTGTAGCTAAAGGATTACTACCACTAATTTTAATTTTATATCCTAAATTAGTAAATTTAAAAATAAATCAAAAACCAACAATTAAAATTATTGTAATAAAAATGCCTATATTAAAAGACGAAGTAACAACTTCCTTTAAATTTAAATTTATTAATAAATGACCAGGAAAACCAATTGATGATCCATTAGTTTCAAGAGCAGGCCCGCTTTCTAAAACAAATTGATAAAAATATAAAACTGCTCAATTTAACATTATTGTTGTAACAACTTCATGAATATTGCCATAAACTTTTAATAATATCGTAAGCAATCCTAGTACAATTGCTGATAATATACAAATTAGAAAAACAAAGAAAGGATTTAAAGCATCAGCATTACCTCAACTCAAAGCAATATAAGACATCGCCCCGGCAAACATCATTTGTCCCGAAACACCAACATTAAATATCCCGCCTCTAAATCCAATTGCAACAGCAATTCCTACTAAACCATAAACAGAAAAATATCCTAAAAAATCTAAAAATGCATTTTTACTACGAAAATTACCTCATAGTAAATCACTAATTTTATATATCGCTAATGGATCATTACTAATTAATAAAAGTAATAACCCAATAATAAAAGCTATCGTAACTGATAATATGGGAAAAAATATTTTTTTATATTTACTCATCTTTAAAATTCACCCCCGCCATCATTAAACCTAATTTCTCTTTAGTAACATCACTCGCTTTAACTTCACCCATATTTTTACCATTATTAATAGTAATAATTCGATCAGATAAATTTATTACTTCATCTAATTCATATGAAATTAAAAGCACAGCATTACCTTGATCTCTTTGTTTTAATAACGATTCATAAATATATTCAATGGCACCAACATCTAAACCTCGTGTTGGTTGTTCAGCAATAATTAACTTTGGACCTTCTGATAATTCTCGTCCAATAATTACTTTTTGTTGATTACCACCAGATAATTCTTTAACTTTATTTTGAACACTTTTGGCTCCCCGGACATCAAAGTTATTAATTATTTCTTGCGTTTTCTCTTTAATTTTAGCAAGATTTAATAATCCATAATTACTATATTTATGATTAAATTGATCACGCAACGAAATATTTTCTCATAAACTCATATCTAAAACTAAACCTTGATTTTGACGATCAGCAGGAATATGATGAATTCCTAAATTATATGTATCTTTAGTATCTAATTGTAATAAATTATACTCTCATTGTATTTTCTGATCAACTTTAATATTACTATATTTTAATATTGCTTCCTTTTCTTTAATTTGCTTTAATTTATTAGTAATTTTATTAACAACATCTAATTCATCAAATAACATTACTTCACCACTAATAGGATTTAAATGACGACAAATAATATTAATAATATCTTCTTGACCATTGCCTTCAATCCCGGCAACACCTAAAATTTCACCACGATTAATTGTTAAACTAAAATTTTTTAATACCTTAACCTTAGTTTTACTTAAAGTATTAATATTTTTAAGAATTAATAATTTTTTGCCTAATTTAACAGGTTTTTTCTTTAAAGAAAAAATTATTTTTCTTCCAACCATTTTTTCAGCTAATTTATCAACTGATGTTTTTTTAACATTAACCGTATCAATATGCTCACCTTGTCTAATTATTGTACAACGATCAGCAATTGCTTTAATTTCATTTAATTTATGAGTAATAATAAGAATCGCTTTACCTTGAGATTTAAATTCTAAAAGCATTTTCATCAAATCATCTATTTCTTGAGGTGTTAAAATTGCTGTAGGTTCATCTAAAATTAATATTTTGGCATCACGATATAACACTTTTAAAATTTCTACTTTTTGTTGGTCATAAACAGAAATATTATTAACTTTTTCTTTTAAATTAATTTTAAAATTCATTTTCTCACAAATTTGTTCTATTCTTTTATTAGCTTCACGATAATTTAATCAAAACCTTGTTTGTCATTTTCTTTTCATCCGATATAAAAAACTACGATAAAAATTCATTCTTTTTTTAAGTTGATTAATTTTACTACAAATAATTGTTTCCATATCAGTATTATTTTCAACGCGATTATTATATTTATCTTTTAAAGCAATAATAATATCAGTTAATTTATATTCCAATTTTTCTAATTTATATGCCATCTTTTTATTAAATAAATTAAATTTTTCAAGAAATTCTTGATATTTATGTTCTAAATCTTTAACTTGCTGAGCATTAAGTTTCTTATTTTGTTCTTTATGATGTCAATCATCAATTTTTTTTATTTTTTTTACAACTTTAAAATCTATTTTTTTAGCTTTACGGAAAATTTTAGCTTCATATTTGTGTTTCTTATAATTAAAAAAATCACCTTTAATTTTTGCAATTTTTGCTAATTCAATTTTATTAATATAACTTATATAAATAGAAAAGAAATAATTTAATTGATTAATTTTTGCTTTATCTTTTAACTCATAACCAAGAATAATATTATCTAAAACCGAAAAATTATTAATTAATTGAAAATGTTGATGTACCATCCCAATACCTAAATCAGTAGCAATATTAGGGGAAGTAATTTGCATCACTTCACCATCAATTTTAATAACTCCAAAAGTAGGTTGATGCAAACCAAAAAGTGTTTTCATCAAAGTAGATTTACCAGCACCATTTTCACCTAAAATCGCGTGAATTTCACCATACTTAAGATCTAAATTAATATTTTTGTTAGCAACAATACCACTAGAATAAATCTTAGAAACTTTAATTAATTCCACAGCTTTTTTATTCTTTATTTCATTATGCATTTAATTATATCCTGCCTATCACTTTGCTTCTTCACAAACACTTTCATTAGCAATATCTCCTAACATATCTGTTTCATTACATTTCCTTAAATCTTCAACACTAATGGCCAGTGTTTTTTTTAAAGCAACTAATTTACCGCTACCAACTCTTTCAATATAAAAATTATTAAAATCTTTGCCATTCATTGGCACTAAAGAAACTTGCTTGGTTTCTTCTCAAATAAATGATTTAGTTCCCGGAGTTGAATACTCATTTTCATAATCAATAGCATTATTATTTTTAATACGATAATTAATCGCATCCAATACGGTTTTAACAGCAAAAGAAACATCTTTTAAAGCTGATGACTTAATTAAATGTTTATATCCTGCCAAATTCTTATCATTCGCTTGATCAACATCAACACCAATAAATCAAGTATTAGCATTAGCTGCCGCTATTTGTTTTAAAATTGTATTTCCTTCAGGAACAGAAATATTAAAAATAACACCAACATTATTATTAATAGCATTATTGGTATTAGTTTGAGCAGTCTTAATAGCATCATTTGTTCCAAAACCACCATTAAAAGTTCCTGCAAATCACTCAAATTGTAACTTACCATCCTTAGCATCAATATCATTAGCTAAAATATTATCACTAAATCATCTTAAACCTTTATTAAAACCAATCATATAGTTTTTAATCGCCGGAATATTTAATCCTCCAATACCGGTCATTTTTACAGTAATATTATCACCATTTTTAATAACTGGTAATCCCATATGATCTTTATCAACCTTAAAACGCTGTAGAATTTGTCCTGCAACATCAATTGCTGCCGCAAATCCTGGTTTTGATTCGTCAACTAAAATTTCATAATATTTATCAGGCGCTTTGGTATTTAACGATTTAATCATTTCATATACAGTAAGATCAACCGTTAAAAAATATGTATTATCATCATATACATCAAAAAAATTAGGTTGAAGAACAGTTTTAACATATGTAAATCCCGGGAGCACGACAGCTAGATAACCATCATCAATAGTTTTTGTAATTGCCGGAGTAATCATATTAGGATCATCTTGAGTATCAGGATATAAGACATCTAACGCTTCATTTAAATTAGAATCTACTTTTAACATCCCTTCTCAAGCCGCTTGATTAAAACCACTATCTTGAGCCTTTAAAGGATTATTAGCAATCATTTTAAAAGATGACACACTATAACGACTACTACAACTAGTAACAAAGCTAACTGGCAAAACCATTGTCAATAATCAACGCAGTCCTTTAGTCTTTCCTAAACTATTTATCACTCGTTTTTCCTCTCATTTCTATAGTTCTTATCTTAAACTCCTTTTTTCATTTTACTTTCTTTATAAAAATTTAGCAAGATTTATTTAAATTATTGAAAATTAATTCAACTTAATAATAAAAAATTTATTAATTATTTCAAATAAAATTAGTTAAATCATAACTATCAACCCAATTAACTATTTTAATTAAATCATTAGCGGTTTTTACTGGATCATAATTAATCATTGTTCTTAATTTAGGATTTCGATAAATTAATTTAACAAATGACTCCATATTATCACCCTCACTAATTTTTAAATGGTTAGTAATTTCATCATTTTTAATACTAAAATATATTAGACTTGGTACATAACCTCATAACCTTTAATTTTATCTACTATTTTGATAATTGGATAGGTTACAATAAGTTGGACCATATTTATGTGGACTTTCAAAATAAGATAAAATTATATAAGAAAGCAGGAATATAAAAATGGGCAAAAATTCATATACAGATGAATTTAAAAAATAAATTGTCATGCTTTATCAAAACGAGAAAAGCATTATTAAAATTATTAATGAATACGGGGTTTCAAAATCTGCTATTTATAATTGAATAAAATCATTCGATAATTCTGGTTCTTTTAAAGCAAAAGATAATCAAAGTAATGAAGAAAATGAATTAATTTACTTACGAAAAGAATTAAAACAATTACAAATGAAAAACGATATTTTAAAGCAAGCGGCACTGATAATGGCCAAAAAATAACAATAATTAATAACAACAATAACAAATATTCAGCGAAGAAAATATGTAAGATTTTGGGTTTATCAAAATCAAAGTATTATTATCAACCTAATAAATGCACTAACAACAAGCAAGTTAATAACTATGAACAAGAAATAGTTATCAGTGCGTTTAATAAAAGTCGCAAAATTTATGGGGCTCGTAAAATTAAAGCCGTTTTAATAAGAAAAGATATCATCTTATCGCGGCGAAAAATCATATGCATTATGATCAAAAATAATTTGGTTTCTAAATACACCAAATTAAAATATCGTAATCACAAAAAAACAGCTAATAATGCCCAAATCAGTAATGTTTTAAACCTTGAATTTAACAATAAAAACCAAATAAAGCTGTTGTTAGTGATTTAACACATGTGTAAGTTGGAGGAAAATGACATTATATTTGCTTATTAATTAACTTGTTTAATCGTTAAGCAATCGGCTATAGTGCTGGGCCAAACAAAACCGCTGAACTAGTTCGACAAGCTTTTCATAAGGATAACACGACCATTAAAACAAATAATTTTATTTCATACCGATCGCGGTAATGAGTTCAAAAATAAAATCATTGATGAAATTTTAATAACTTTTAACATTAAAAGATCATTAAACAATAAAGGTTGTTCTTATGATAATGCTGTGACTGAAACAACTTACAAAACCTTTAAAACGGAATTTATTAAGGGTAAAAAATTTGAAAATTTAACACAATTAAAATGCGAACTATTTGATTTTGTTAATTGATACAACAATATTCGAATTCACGACAGTTTAAATTATTTAACACCCGTTGAATTTAGAAAATGGCAGTCTACATAAAAAGTGTCCTAAAAAGGGTTGCCATACCAAATATTATTTTTTAGGTTAAGTACAAATGTTAAATAAATACAAAGATAAAAATGAATTTTATAGTCTAGTAGTCATAAAATGTTATAGTTATGTACCAAGTCTATTAAAACTTTTGAAATAAAAACTCATGATATATGACCGGCATCAGCCTTTAATCTACTAATAGTTGGTTGTTTTTTACCCCAACCATTTTTGCTAATTGAGTCTGTGTCAAACTATTTCTTAAACGCATTTTTTAATTAAAGTTTCCATTAATTTATTATTATCTCCCCTCTTTTAAGCAACATCATAATGTCATAATTTCCTAAATATGAAAATCTATTCTTTTATTGCATATATCCTTGATATATTTTAAAAAATCAAAAAAACAACTAAATTATTAGCTGCTACAAAAAATTAAGTTTAATGATTATTTAAAATTAATTTGATAATTGTTTCAATGATTTAATACCGTTTTTTCATGAAATAAATCATCCTTATCCTTAATTTGAATTTTTAATCTTTCAATTTCATTTCAAATAATATTTTGCAAATTTTCAGGATAATTTCAATTTATCTTGTTACGACTAAACTCTTTTAAATCTAATATTTTTGTATACCCATCAGGAAATACTTTAATATCAATATCATAATCAATAAACTTTATTGTTTTACCATCATAAGCAAAAGGACTAGCAATATTACAATAATAATGAATACCATTATCTTTTAACATTGAAATAATATTATATCATCGGTTCTTAGAAAAGAACCAAATAGCTGGTTCATGAGTTTTCCATTTACGACCATTAACCTCAGTAACAATAACGGCTTCATTTACTAAAATTAAATAATTTTTAGTTTCTTCTAAAAAAATAGCGTGATCCCAAGAACGATATATTTCGCCATTATGTTTATAGGCGTGAATTAAAACTTTACGACCTGTTATAAGTGTGTTTTTCATCTATTACACCTCCAAAGTCATTCTTATAATTAATACAAAAGCGCAGAGTAATTATAACATAAAAAATAACCTAATTAACACAAGGTCACTAATGAACTAACTCAATACGATTAAAGTTTTTGGGGGTTATAAATAATAATTTAACATATTTTACCCTATTTTTTAACTAGATTAATTATAACATAAAAATATTTTTTTTAAACTAAAATGTTTTTTGGGGACGCATAAATTTTTGTTAGGCAGGAAAAAAAGGTTTAAATAATTTTTAATGACAATCAACGACAATCTAATTATCATTTTATTTAGAAAATAAATAGTAAAACAAAATATTTAATATCAACAAAACTTTATGTGTCCTGTTTAATCCTGTTATAATTTGAAATAAATATTTTGCCTTAGTTTCATAACTACATGGTGGTATTTTAATTTTTTGTATATTTGAAGAGATATTAGGAAAATTAATTGGTTCAAAACAAAAACTTTTTTCATCAAATGATTTTAACAAATCTGAATTATTCGTTATTTCAATCTCAGAAAACATTAAGTTATCAATATTAATATTTTTTATTTCTTTAAATATTAAATTTAGATTTTTATCTCGAAAATTAAAAAATATTGCTTTTTTAATTAATTCATTTAAATTAATAATTTTATTTTTTTCATTATCAATTGAATAATATATTTTTATATTATTATCATTATTTAAATTATCTTTTATTTTTACTATCGCTGAGTTATTTATTTTGTTAATAATTTCTAATTGTGAAATATCTAAACCTGGATTCAAATAATTTAATTCACTCAAAATCATATTATCAAAATTATTACTAATTTTTCCTAAATTTGAATTTAAATAGTAATTACTATATTCATCATATACATTATGATCATGTGAACCAAAATATAATTTATTATTAAAAATAATTACACTAGAAATAATTCCGTCATTTATTTTAATAACAATTTTTGTTCTATTTATTATTTTACTATTTTCATTATTGCTTCGTTTTTGTTTTTTATCATTTATATTTTCTAATTGGAATGGCAACCCTTTTTAGGACACTTTTTATGTAGACCGCCATTCCATCTACAAAATTAAAAACATTTTATATCAACATTAATAAAATAATATTATATAATTTTAAAAGGTGAATAAAATGTTTCTAATTTACGGTAGCGATAAATTTCTTATTAATAAACAAATTCAAAAAATAATTAATGTTATTAATAAGGATCAACAAATGAATATTTTAAAGTATAGTATGATAAATAATACTAATATTGATGAAATATTACAAATTATTTCAATGCCACCATTATTTAACAATAAACAAATTGTTATTATTGAAGATTGTTGATTTTTAACTTCTTCTCGTGAGCATCAATTAAGTAATTTACAATTTAAAAATTTGCTTAAATATTGTGAAAATCCAGCACCATTTACTGAGATATTTTTTGTTGTTAACAGTTCTAATATTGATCAACGAAAAAAGATTATTAAAGTTATTGAAAAAACAGGCAAGGTTTTAGTTGTTAAAGAATTAAATGATAGTAAGTTAAAAATGTTTGTTCAAAATTATTTTGTTAAGCATAATACTGAAATTACTAATGAGGGTTTAAATTTATTATTAGAAAAATTACCTAATAGTTTGCAAATTATTGTTAATGAATTAAATAAACTTATTAATTATAGTAATTCATTAATATTGGAAGATGTTGATGTTTTGGTTAGTCGTTATTTAGATAGTAATATTTTTGATTTAGCCAATGCTTTTATTGTTCGTGATATTTCACAAATATGACAACAATACTATGATTTTAAAAATAGTAATCAAGATGTTTTGGCAATTATTGGTTTGTTGGCTAATCAACTAAGGACGGTTCGCGATATTAAAATTTATCAACAAAGAAATTGTGATTTTAATACTATTTGTCAAAAAATGACTATTAATCCTTTTCGGTTAAGAATTCTTTGAAAATATCTTTTAAAAATTAATGATCAACAAATTCATTATTTATTAGGTAGTTTAAGTAATTTAGATTATAATATAAAGAGAAGTCATGTTAATAAAAATATTGGCTTTGAGTTTTTTTTATTGCAATTGTAAGAGGGTGAGTTTATTAATGAATAGTAGCAAAAATACTTATGAAAATATTGTTAATTTATTAGTTAATATTTTACAAAGTTCTAAATTAAAACTTAAAGTGATTAAGGATGATGAATTTTATACTTGTTTTTTACGATTAGTTAATAGTCTCTTATTTTTAGAACAAGAGTATCGTGATAATTATGAAGAAAAACGCTATGCGAGAAGTTTTGTGCAAGTATTAGCTGATTTAAGAGATGAAGAAATAAAAATTGTTAAAGATGATAATTTAACTTTAGAAACTATTGAGAATGATTATAATTTTTTACAAACTTATATTCTTAATATTTTTCAAGTACCAAAACAAGAATTGGTTTCACCAACAGTAATTTCTCTTGATATTGTTAAAGAATTAACAAATATTGATTCAAATTTACAAAAGGAATTATTAAAAAATGACAATGTTTTAGTAACTGGTCAGAATAATAATTCTGAACAAATTTCTAATAATAATTCTCAGATTTTAAAAGATGATGGTGGAAAAACAACCGAGGATAATTCGCAAAAAAAAGTTAATGAACAGTTAATTAATTTGCAAAATTTACAACTTAATTTGCAAGGTTTAAAGTTGCCAACTTATCCGGCAATTAATCAAGGTTTTTATCCATATACTGGTAAACCTAAAACAATGCCGTTTTTTAAAAGAGTTTTAAGTTATGTTTTTATGTTTTTATTGGCTATTGTTATTGGTATTAATATTTATGGTTTTATTGCTGAATTTAAATTAACTGATGTTATTTTAAAAGATAATTTAGCTGACCCAAAAAGTTTTGATTTTCGGCCAGCTTCTATTGCCTGAAATTTGTCAATGTGAAGTATAATTTTAGAAATTTTAACTTATGCAATGTTAACTTATTCTTTCTTTAAAAAACCGCAATTTTTAAGAGATAAGTATCGGATGCAACCAATAATGTTAATATTTGCCATTGTTGCTATTATTTTTAATTCTATTTATGGCGTATTTGGATTTTTATCTTATAATTCGTTTGTTCAGTTTTTTAAAAATGCTTTTAACCAAGTTCATAATGTTGATAGTGTCTTGGAGGAAATTTGAAGTAATTCAAGTTTTCAAGTTTATCGGATTTTAAAAATTATGGCTACTAGTATTGCTATCATTCCAATATTATTAATTTTTATTGTATTTTCAATTAATCCTCGTTTAGATCGCGATAAGTTAATGCAAGCGAATTTAGAATATCAAAAAGCATTACAAGCAACATTAAAAGGTGAATCGTATGTTATTGATGCTTCATTATTTGACCAAGATTTAATTTTAGAAGCCGAAAAGCAAGATGAAAATAATAAAAAACATGATTTATAGTTAATAATTTATAAAGTAACAAGAAAAAAAGGAGCCTGTCCAAAATTCTGTGTCTCGATAATTAATTCTGAATTATATTTAAAAGAAGAAGAACAGAAAATGATAAAAAAAGTAAAAAACCTTAATAAACTTTAGGGACTGTACAATTAACTGTGCTGTGTCTCTAAGTACTTAACTTAAATTCACTCTGTCCTCAAATTTTATCATTAAATGTGAAATTGCACTACCCCAATTTTGAATTGGCATCGTTCATTTCTTAACCATATTTTGAAATGCTAAATAAAATATTTTAAAAAATGATGCGTCATTAGGAAAAATCTTTTTATTCTTAATTACTTTTCTTAGTTGACTATTAACAGACTCTATTGTATTAGTTGTATAAATAATTCTCCTAAATTCTTGAGGATATTCAAGAAAAATTATTAAATTATTTCAGTTATTTTTTCATGATTTAGTAATTTGTGAATAATTTTTATTTCATTTTTCAGAAAAATGATCTAAAGCAACCAACGATATTTCTTCATTAATTGCTGTATAAATTGATTTTAAATCATTAGCTACAAGTTTGCGATCTTTGTAAGGAACAAATTTTAAACTATTATGAATTTGATGAACAATACATAATTGATGTTGTGTTTTTGAAAAAACAGCTTCTATTGCGTCAGACATTCCTGTTAAATTATCACTACAAGCAACAAGAATATCTTGTAATCCGCGATTTTTCATTTCCGTAAGATTATTAAGTCAAAATTTGGCTCCCTCATTTTCACTAATTCACATTCCTAAAATATCTTTTAAGCCATTTATATTAATTCCTAAGGCACAAGATAAACTGCTTTATTTATTATTCGTTTATCTTGCTTTGCCTTAACAACAATACAATCAAAATAAACAATCGGATAAATCTTCTCTAAAGGTTTAGTTTGTCACATTTTAACTTCTTCAATAACATCATCAGTTATTTGACTAATTAAACTTTCTGAAATTTCTGCTCCGTGCTCCGTGATAGAATTCTTGCAATTGTGCTTTGATATCAGAAATTGTCATTCCTCTTGCATATAAAGAAATTACTTTTTGATCAAAGTTATCAAATTTTCTTTGTCTTTTTGGAATAATTACTGGTTCAAAAGTACTATTTCGATCTCTTGGTACATCAATTACGATTGAACCATTTTTAAGTAATAATGGTTTTTTGTGTGTTGCCATTTCTTTTATTATGATTCTCATCAGTTTCGAGATGATCTTTAATTTCTGCATTTAACATTCGTTCATTTAATTTTTTGGTAAATTCCTGAAAAATAGTATTGCTTTTAAATAAATCTTGTGGATTATCAATATTTTCTAAAAAATAATCAACAACTTTATCAATTGCATCAGGTTCTTTTTTTTTATTTTTTTTTGTCATTTTCTGTTCTCCTTTGTTTAAGTATAATTCAGAATGAATTATCGAGACACAGAATTTTGGAAAGCCCCCTTTTCTTCATGCTTTTCTTTGATTTCCAATCCCCCCAAATAATTCAATTACTTTAAACATAATATTTTAATAATACTCCTTTAATTCTCTATAAATAACTTGCTTAGGCAAAACATTATGATAAATATAAGCAGTTTCATTTGGTGGATTTTTGCAAACTGTACCATTCATTATAAGCAATAAACTTTATTCTTTTATTAAAAACTAATAACTTACACTGATCTATTTTTTCTCTAATTGGTTTTAATGCAATACTTACTAATGGTATTAACATCGCAAATGGTTTACCTAAATTAAATAAATGTTCTATTACTTGCTTTCTTTTACTAAATGGAGGGTTAGAAATAATATAATCATATCTATCCACATCACTTTTAATGTAATTAAAGAAATCAATTTCATCGTCAATATGACTATTCCAAATTTTATGCCCATTTCTTTTTAAAACACGCACAAATTCACTATCAATTTTATCAAAAGGGCATAAAATAGTGCTATTAGGTTTTAAAAATTCTAAAATTAGTTTAATCGCATATTCCTGTATATATCATTCATCATTAACATTAATTTTATTTAATAAATTAGAATTTAACATAATTAACTCTATTAATTCCTTTCTTAATTATTTTTAATTTCATTTAAAATTGTTTTTATATTTTTAATCTTTGTTTTAATTTTTTCTAAATCTTTCTGATCAAAATCACTATTTTTAATTTCGTTTAGTAAATTTAAAGCACTATTTAATTTGTTTATTTGTTTTTTTAAGAATTGAGTTATTTGCTGTTTTTGTTCATCCGTAAACTCGTTTTCTTTTTGACATAGTAAAAAATGATATTCATAATTATTTAGTTCAGACATTTTGATAAATTGTTCTGCTTGAGTTTGTTTCAATTCTGTTTGATAATCTTCTTCATTTTCATAATCATTTTTACTATTTTCAATTTCTTTAATTACTTCATCATATTCTTTTATTTCTATTGTAATTTCTTGTTTTAATTTTTCATAGTAAAAAACATCTTTGATTATTGGTTGTTTGGGTTTTGTTGGTGGTAAATGTGGCTTGTTATTTGCAATATTACCACAACCAATCAATGGCATTGTACTTCCATATGACAACAAAATTGCACTACATAAATTAAGTATTTTTTTCATATTTAATTCACCTCGCTTTATTTTTACATTTTTGGGATTTATAAAATTTATTAAGCGTTAATCATTCTGAATTTGTAATGCTAAATTCTTGCTTACATCTAATACAATCAATAATTATTTTTCCATTAAACCTTGTTCATAATAAACTTTTCTTCTCCTATTTAGTAAAGCCTCTGGGTTCTTTAAATTCATAGTCTAAATTTTGTTTCATATATTGATTGAATTTATCTTGATTAATATTAGGGTCAATTAAATATTTTTCGAAAAAAGAAGAATTAATCTCATCATTAGTTTTAAAAATTAAATTATTTTTTTATCAAAATATGCAAATTCAAGATCACAACCATGATAATCATCAGCTAAAATATATAATGAAAATTTATCATTAGTTTTATGTTTGTAGATTTTGTATTTTTCATAGTTATAAGTATCAAGTTGAGCCCCTTTATAGCTATTTCATCTTCTAAAAACATCTTCTTTTGTTATCTCAGGAAAATTTTCATTATTTTGTTTGCTTGAATATTTTTCTTTGTCATAATCAGTTAGAACATCTTTTAAGTATCCGCCACGAAAACTAACTTTATCTAATAAGATTTCTTGTTCTTTTTTTGATAAAAAATTTCATTTTGCTAAGGCAATCCCGACACATGCAAGCATATCATAATCATTCTCAATAACATCTGATCGCCATTTATTTGCAATAAATAATGCGTTGTTAAAAATCTTTATCCGAAAAATTTAGATTTAAAATTCTATTTTGAATATAATTATAATTTATTTCAATATACTCTGTTAATGTTAAAGTTTTTGGAAAAATATTTTCTTTTTGTATATTAATTTCTTGTTTTAATTTTCTGATTTCTGCTTTTAGTTTTTCATTTTCTTCTTTTAAATTTTCAAATTTTCCTCATTCTGTTACATTCATTATTATTTTTCCTTTCTAAAAAAATATTAATTATTTTGCAAAAAGACAATAATTATTGCTGCATCATAAATCTTTATCATCACCATCTATTTTTCATCCACATTCAGAACAATATCTTTTCTTCATAATTTTTATTTCCTTTCTGATTTTATTTTTTATCGTATTTGATTTAAGATATTTTCAATATTGTTAACTTTATCAATTAAAGATTCCGTAATTTGTTCTAAATTGCTTAGATTGTTCTCTGTTGTTGTTTTAATTTCGTTAATTAAATCGCTAATTGTATTTTTGATATTATTTTCAAACATGTACACTTTCCTTTCTAATTTTTGATATTAATAATTCATCATTTATTTTTCTTAAAAATTAATTTTTTAATAATTTGATAATTATTTTTGCATTGCAAAGTTAAAAATCAAAGTTTAGCATTTATTTTTTGTTTATTAATAAATTCCAACCTTGCTAAACAATGCCGAGCATATTTTTTATAATATTAACCACCTTTTCTGTTTTTGGTTAATTTTGTAAAATAATCATTGATATAACACTGACATTTGTTAATTAGTGTTGATTTATTTTGTACTTTAATTTTTAACTCTTTTTGACAGAGTTCTTTTAAATACACTCGCAAAACCTCCTTATAAATAGTAAGATTTCTAAATTTTTTTATTGTGGAACACTCACCCTTTAACCATTGCAGGTTAAAAATTTATCCCCAAACCACAATAACTCTTTTATATTGCCCAAAAGAATTGCCACCATTGTGTCGTGGCGAGCGGTGTGCGGCCACCGCCACCACTATATTGTTTATTCTCGCTTGCTTGGTTTAACGATATTCCAAGTAAGAGAGTTTTATTTAGTTGATTTTGCTATTATTTTCTTAAACTAAACAAGGTTAACGACAATTTTAACCTAATTAAAAAAGACAGAATTTTATTTCTGTCTTTTTCTTAGTTTTTGGAAATTTTATACCAATCGAATAATTTACGCGCTCACTAAACTTATAATTGATAATTTTCATATATTGGAAAATTTTTTAATAAAATACTAATTTGTTGTTTATGCTTAGTAATATTCTCTTCAGTATTACCATGTTTTTTAAGAACACTAACAATTATATTTGCTAATTGTTCAAATTCCTTTTCTTTTCATCCTCTAGTGGTCATCGCAGCTGTTCCAATCCGAATGCCGCTAGTAGTCATTGGTTTTTCTTTATCAAAAGGAATCATATTTTTATTACAAATAACATCAATTTGATGCAAAATATTTTCACATTCCTGTCCAGTGCGATTAAATGATGATTTAACATCAATAATCATTAAATGATTATCAGTACCGCCGCTAATCAGTTTAATATCATGTTTTCTAAAAATATTTTCTAAAACTTTACAATTAGCAATAATTTGCTCTTGATATGCTTTAAATTCTGGTGTTGCCGCTTCATAAAATGCTTGTGCTTTAGCAGCAATAATATGTTCTAAAGGACCTCCTTGTTGACCAGGAAATACTGCTCGATCAATGGCTTTTGCTAATTCTTTTTTACATAAAATTGCTCCACTTCTTGGGCCTCGTAATGTTTTATGTGTTGTTGTTGTTACAATATCTGCTACTGTTACAGGGTTTGGGTGTAATCCAGCAGCAATTAAACCAGCAATATGAGCCATATCAACCATTAATAATGCCCCAACTTCATCAGCAATTTCACGAAACTTATTAAAATCAATTGTTCTTGAATATGCACTCGCTCCAGCAACAATTAATTTTGGTTTAAGTTCTAATGCTTGTTGTCTAATTACTTCATAATCTAATTGTTGAGTTTTTTGATCAACACCATAACCATGAAATTGATAAACAATTCCTGAGAAATTCAATTTATGTCCATGGGTTAAATGACCGCCTGCATCTAAACTCATTGCCAAAACAATATCATTCGGCTTTAAAATAGCTTGATAAGCAGCAGCATTGGCTTGACTACCAGAATGCGGTTGCACATTAGCATGTTCGGCATTAAATAAAGTCTTTAATCTTTCAATCGCTAAATTTTCACTTTTATCAACAAATTCACAACCACCATAATATCTTCTTCCCGGATATCCTTCAGCATATTTATTAGTTAATATTGAGCCTGCTAATCTTAATACTGGAAGCGAAACATAATTTTCCGAAGCAATTAATTCCGCATGTTGTTGTTGTCTAATAAGTTCTTCTTTAACAATTGCTTTTATTTTGGGATCAATATCATTTGTTTTGGGATTAATATTTTGTATTTCTGAATCAATATCCTTTCCTTCTGAACTAATACCATTTGTTTGAGTATCAGTTTTAAACATTTTTAATATCTCCTAATTCAATTTTTTCAACTCGTTGTTGATGACGGTTTGAAAATTTAGTATTTAAAAATTCTTCTAAAATTCAAATTGCTTTTTGAGGTGCAATAATTTTTCCTCCTAAAACTAAAATATTAGCATCATTATGTTCGCGAGCTAAGGCCGCTAACTTTGTTTCATAACATAATGCCGCTCTAATTTTTGGAATGCGATTAGCACTAATACTTATTCCAATACCTGTGCCACAAATTAAAATCCCATACTTAGCATTACCATTTCCCACCTCTTTACCAACTAATTTTGCATAATCAGGATAATCAACTTGCTCTTTTTCACTATTAGTTCCTAAATCAACAACCTCATATTCATTATTTTTTAAATATTCAATAAGAGCAGTTTTTAATACATATCCAGCGTGATCACATCCAATAGCAATTTTATCTTTCATATTTATAATTTCCTCCTTCCAATATTCTTTATTTAATTATATAGCATGAAAGAAAGAAATTAATTATTTTGAACAAATATTAATTTATTTTAAAAACTAACAAACTCATTTATTAATTTTATTATTAGTTAATTTTTTAACTGGAATGGCAACCCTTTTTATGACACTTTTTATGTAGACTGCCATTTTCTAAATTCAACGGGTGTTAAATAATTTAAACTGTCGTGAATTCGAATATTGTTGTATCAATTAACAAAATCAAATAGTTCGCATTTTAATTGTGTTAAATTTTCAAATTTTTTACCCTTAATAAATTCCGTTTTAAAGGTTTTGTAAGTTGTTTCAGTCACAGCATTATCATAAGAACAACCTTTATTGTTTAATGATCTTTTAATATTAAAAGTTATTAAAATTTCATCAATGATTTTATTTTTGAACTCATTACCAAGATCGGTATGAAATAAAATTATTTGCTTTAATGATCGTGTTATCCTTATGAAAAGCTTATTGAACTAGTTCGGCGGTTTTGTTTGGCCCAGCACTATATCCAATTATTTCTTGATTAAACAAGTCAATTAATAAACAAATATAGTGTCATTTCCCGCGCCAACTTGCACATATGTTAAATCACTAACAACAACTTCATTAGGTTTTTTGTCATTAAATTCACGATTTAAAACATTACTAATTCGGGCATTATTAACTGTTATTTTGTGATTATGATATTTTAATTTGGTGTATTTAGAAACCAAATTATTTTTGATCATAATGCATCTGATTTTTCGTCGCGATAAGATGGTATCTTTTCTTATTAAAACAGCTTTAATTTTACGGGCCCCATAAATTTTGTAACTTTTTATTAAACGCACTGATAACTTCTTGTTCATAATGGTCGCGTTTAGTTTTCTTAGGTATTTTTAAAAAAAGAAAAAATAATCATTTACTATAAATTATTTCAATATGCAAAATTTTAGTGACTGTCTAATTAACTGTGTCTCTAAGTAATTAACTTAAATTCACTTTGTCTTTAAATTTTACTTCTAAAAAATAATCAGCAACTTTATCAATTATATCAGGGGTTTTTGCTTTTTTATAATTTTTTGTTCTACTTCTTCTGAATAGAATTCAGAATGAATTATCGAGACACAGAATTTTGGACAGGCTCCAAAATTTGGCTCCTTCATTCTCTCTCCACTAATTCACATTCCTAAAATATCTTTTAAGCCATTTATATTAATTCCTAAGACAAGATATACTGCTTTGTTTATTATTCGTTTATCTTGTTTTACTTTAACAACAATATAATCAAAATAAACAATCGGATAAATCTTCTCTAAATGTTTAATTTGTCACATTTTAACTTCTTCAATAATATCATTAGTTATTTGAATAATTAAACTTTTTGAAACTTCTGCTCCGTGATAGAATTCTTGCAATTGTGCTTTGATATCAGAAATTGTCATTCCTTTTGCATATAAGGAAATTACTTTTTGATCAAAATTATCAAATTTTCTTTGTCTTTTTGGAATAATTACTGGTTCAAAAGTACTATTTCGATCTCTTGGTACATCAATTACGATTGAACCATTTTTAGTAATAATGGTTTTTTGTGTGTTGCCATTTCTTTTATTATGATTCTCATCAGTTTCAAGATGATCTTTAATTTCCATATTTAACATTCGTTCAGTTAATTTTTTGGTAAATTCCTGAAAAATAGTATTGCCTTTAAATAAATCTTGTGGATTATCAATATTTTCTAAAAAATAATCAACAACTTTATCAATTTTATCAGGGGGTTTTTGCTTTTTTATAATTTTTTGTTCTACTTCTTCTGAATAGAATTAAGAATGAATTATCGAGACACAGAATTTTGGACAGGCTCAATTCTCTACCGACATTTGCTTATTCATTTGTAAAAAGAATTAATATTTTTAAATTTCTTCAATTTCTTTAATTTTTTTAATTGCTTCTTGATAATTTTTAACCTTAAAAATTTTCTTTTTAATAATATCATTGTATTGTAAACTGCCTGATATCATCTCATTAATACCATACCCAGGAATTTCAGCAAAATCAATATTTGATTGATACAATCTAAAATCACTATAAATACATATTAAATATTTTTCTTCCTTCAAACATTGTTCAAAGGCAAAACCATATTCCATATATGCTCCAATATCACGACCATCAATATCAAATATTACATATTTTGATTTTTTAATTTCTTCATAATCTTTTTTAAATATCTCTTTATTTTTTGGCGTAGCATTTTCATTATTAAAACTAAACTCAATCGGATTTAAAATTTCAAAATTATCACCTAATTGTTTTCTTAAATTTATTCCTTCTAATTTTCTTTGATTTTGTTCTGCTTCACTAAATAATGGTCCCGCATTATAAACAAATATTTTTTTCATTCTTATTGTCCCTTTCCAAATAATATCTTTTAATTTCACTACAAAAGTGTAAACACTTTCATAGTCATATTATATTTAAAATATTAATGGCAAGGTTGCTGATTTATGAACAAAAAATCCAAAATTATTATTTAGTTTCTAATCCCAAGAAATAAACTTTTGTAAATATTCTCTAATTGCTTGTTTCATATAGAGGTGCCCCGCGTTGTTCAAAATATTTCTTATTAAAAGCACTATCTCGGCCCCCCATACATTGCATTACCATCAATAAGTAAATAAGATTTATACCAACAAATATTTTCAATAATAATTTCCTGAATCTGCTTTTTTTCTAAAAGCAAGGCATCAACTGATTGACCACAATTAGCATAATATTTATGATCTTATCATTTTCCTTACTAAAACGAATTGCCATCGCTGATTCACTAAAAAGTTTTTGAATATTATTATCTTCCATATAGTTTTCACTATAAGTAATTCCTTTATTATTAGTAAAATTAGAATTAAAGTCATTAATATCATCGCCTATTACCATCATTATTCTTACATTAGACTTGCTCGGTACATAACTATAACATTTTATGCCTACTAGACTATAAAATTCATTTTTATCTTTGTATTTATCTAACGTTTGTGCTTCACTGAAATGACAACCCTTTTTAGGGCGCTTTTTATGTAGACTGCCATTCCAAAGGAAACATTTTTTTAAAATTAATATAAAATGTTTAGAAAATAAATAATCTAGAATAGAAATTTATTTCAGATTGTTAATGATAATATTAATTTATAAAATTAAAAAAAAGAAAGAGTTTAACTAATGTCATTTATAATTCAATGTCCACATTGTCATCAAGAAATTACCGAAAAATATTTTGAAAAGAGTCATCAAACAATATCACATTTACAACAATTTTTTGATCATAAGCGACAAGAATATGTTAGTAAGTTAGAACTTCAATTAAAGGATAGTTTTGAAAAAGAAAAACAAAATGAAATTAAAAGTTCACTAAATGAAAAAACAAAAGAGTGAAGTGAGCAACATAATAATGAATTGAATAAAATAAAAGAAGCACATCAACAAATTTTAGATAGTTTAAAACAACAATTAAATGAGGCTAATAGCAATTTAAAAATCCAAAAAGAAACAAAAAACGCTGATATTAAAGCTTTTATTTTAGAGCAAAAAAGCAGTATTGAAAAATTAAAACAAGAAGAGATTAATAAACTAAAAGATAGTTATCAAATGACTATTACTAATTTAGAAAAAAAATTAAATAGTTTAGAAGCGACTTTAAAAACTAATGATCTGGTTTTCAAAGAAAATTTAGCAACAAAACAACTTGAAATTACTAAAAATAAACAACAAGAAATTGATTTATTAAAGGATAAAATTAGTATTTTAGAAACCGAAAGGAAAACAAAAGAAGCGAATATTAAGGTTATTTTGGCTGAAAAAGAAAAAGAGTGAAGTAATTTACAACAAAATAAGTTGGATACTTTAAATAAAGAGTATCAGAAAAATATTAATGATTTACAAGAGAAAAATCATCAATTAGATATGTTAGTTAAAACTAATAATGCTAAGGTCCAAGAATTAGTAGCAAAAAAAGAAACTGAAATTATTAATTCTAAACAAGAAGAAATTAATAAGTTAATTGATGAAACAACTGAATTAAAACTTAAATTAGAACAAGGAAGAAATATTAGAACAGGAATTTTAGGAGCTAATTTAGAAAATGATTTTGCAGGTAAAATGCCATCGTTTTTTCCAAATGATCATTTTGAAAAAACAACTAAAACCATTAATGGTAAAAAACCTGATTTTAGGTTAGGAGTTTTGAGTGATGATGAAGAGGATAATAAAGTAGTTGGTAATATCTTATTTGAGTTAAAAAATCAAGAAAAATTAGATAATAAATGAGAAAAAAAATTAGCAATTGAATTAAAAGAATGAAATGCTAAGTTTGGCATTATTGTTTGAACTTATGCTAAAGCACCATTTAGTCGTTCTTCAAAATATCGTGATATTTTTATTATTAATACTGACCTTGAAGTTATTGCATTAATTGTTAATATTTTAAAATTTTTAATTAAAAAAGAATTTGCTTTATCATTACAATCTTCAAATAATAAAAATGATCAGGAATTTAAAGAACGCTTTAACAATTGATTACAAGGTGAATTTAGTTCTTTAATTGGTAAAGCGGTGCAAGAGTTTGCTAAGTTTGATAATAATATTCAACAAATTCAAAATTCTAATGAGAAATTAAAAATTGTTAAAGAGAACTTACAAGAAATATTGATTACTAAAATTGAGGTTTCTTTAAGAAAATTATTGTAGTTTAAAAGACTTCTTGGATAGGTTACAACTTAATTAAATAACACAACTGGCGAAAAGATATTGTTGAAAAATAAGTTTATTACTAATAATTTATTAGCAATTAATGCTAAAGAAATTTCAGTTGAAAGAATTAAAAAAAACTAAAATTATTATTTTCTGATAAGAAAAGGCAACATTCATTAAAATCGCAAATAATTATTGATTTATTTAACAATAAAATCATTTCAGTAGATTTTTGTTATGGCAGTATTTATGATTATAAGTTATTTTTAAAATCAAATACACTTATAAATCCAAAAATAGAATTAGTTGCTGATTCAGCATATCAAGGTTTGCAAAATGTTCATAAAAATAAATTATTGCCAATTAAAAAGAGTAAAAATAATCCTTTAAATCCAGATAAAAAGGAATATAAAAATTTTTTAAGTAAAATTAGAATTGCCATTGAGCATGTTTTTGCTAAATTAAAAAGGTTTAAAATACTAGTTTATCGCATTATCGCAATAAGATTAGAAGGTTTGGATTACGATTTAACTTAATCTCAGGAATATATAATTTTGAATTAAGCTAGGTATGGTTTTATTATACCAAGTCTATTTATTATAAAATACATTACAAACTGCTAAATCTTGTTTAAAATTATATACAAATTATGCAATAAAATATTTAAAAAAACAAGATAAATTTTTATGAAAATAACTTATTGTTTTAAAAATTAAGGGGTTGTACAATTAACTGTGTCTCTAAGTAATTAACTTAAATTCACTCTGTCCTCAAATTTTATCATTAAATGTAAAATTGCACTACCCCAATTTTGAATTGGCATCGTTCATTTCTTAACCATATTTTGAAATGCTAAATAAAATATTTTAAAAAATGATGCGTCATTAGGAAAAATCTTTTTATTCTTAATTACTTTTCTTAGTTGACTATTAACAGACTCTATTGCATTAGTTGTATAAATAATTCTCCTAAATTCTTGAGGATATTCAAGAAAAATTATTAAATTATCTCAGTTATTTTTTCATGATTTAGTAATTTGTGGATACTTTTTATTTCATTTTTCTGAAAAATGATCTAAAGCAACTAACGCTATTTCTTCATTAATTGCTGTATAAATTGATTTTTTAAATCATTAGCTACAAGTTTGCGATCTTTGTAAGGAACAAATTTTAAACTATTACGAATTTGATGAACAATACATAATTGATGTTGTGTTTTTGGAAAAACAGCTTCTATTGCATCAGACATTCCTGTTAAATTATCACTACAAGCAACAAGAATATCTTGTAATCCGCGATTTTTCATTTCCGTAAGATTATTCAGTCAAAATTTGGCTCCCTCATTTTCACTAATTCACATTCCTAAAATATCTTTTAAGCCATTTATATTAATTCCTAAGGCAAGATAAACTGCTTTATTTATTATTCGTTTATCTTGTTTTACTTTAACAACAATACAATCAAAATAAACAATCGAATAAATCTTCTCTAAAGGTTTAGTTTGTCACATTTTAACTTCTTCAATAACATCATCAGTTATTTGACTAATTAAACTTTCTGAAATTTCTGCTCCGTGATAGAATTCTTGCAATTGTGCTTTGATATCAGAAATTGTCATTCCTCTTGCATATAAAGAAATTACTTTTTGATCAAAGTTATCAAATTTTCTTTGTCTTTTTGGAATAATTACTGGTTCAAAAGTACTATTTCGATCTCTTGGTACATCAATTACGATTGAACCATTTTTAAGTAATAATGGTTTTTTGTGTGTTGCCATTTCTTTTATTATGATTCTCATCAGTTTCGAGATGATCTTTAATTTCTGCATTTAACATTCGTTCATTTAATTTTTTGGTAAATTCCTGAAAAATATTATTACTTTTAAATAAATCTTGTGGATTATCAATATTTTCTAAAAAATAATCAACAACTTTATCAATTGCATCAGGTTCTTTTTTTTTATTTTTTTTGTCATTTTCTGTTCTCCTTTGTTTAAGTATAATTCAGAATGAATTATCGAGACACAGAATTTTGGACAGGCCCAAAATTTTAATGGTTATTAACTTCAACAATATAATAATGTTGTCTACCTTTACGAATAAAAACTATTTTGTCATATAGCAATTTATCTTTAGATAATAAATAGTTTTCATCAGTAATAAGTTGCTCATTAACATAAATAGCATTACTCTTTAATAGTTCTCGAACTTGAGTTTTAGAACTACATACTTCAAGTAACAAAAGTAAATCAATAAGTTTATGTTCTTGACCAACAGTTATCCACGGAACAGCATTTTTCATTTGTTGAATTTCATCCATTTGTAACTGAACAACTTTTTGTGAAAATAATGCTTCACTAATATTAATCGCCATCGTAACTTCTTGTCGTGAATGAACAAAAGCAACAATTTCTTTTGCTAATTTTTTTTGGGCATATCTTTTAACCTTATTAGCATTATGTTTTTCCATTATTTGCAAAATATCATCTAATGATAGCAAAGTCAATCATTTTAAGAGTTTTTCAACATCAGCATCATTTTGATTAACAAAAAACTGATACAAAATATATGGTGATGTTAAATTAGCGTCTAACCAAATTGTTCCTTGCTCAGTTTTACCAAACTTAACACCATTACTTTGAGTTAATAATTCAATCGTTAATCCGCTTGCTAAATGATTATCTTGTTCTTTTTTACGAATCAATTCAATTCCGGCAGTAATATTCCCTCATTGGTCACTACCGCCGATTTGAACTAAGCATTGATAATTCTTATATAAATACCAAAAATCATATGCTTGTAAAATCATATAAGAAAATTTAGTATAAGAAATTCCTGTTACAAGCCTTGTTTTAATTGATTCCTTATCAAGCATATAATTAATCGTAAACTCTTTCCCCAATTCTCTTAAATAATCAATTAAACTTAATTTTGATATCCAATCATTATTATTTAAAACTTTAATATTATGATCTAATAATTTATCTAACTGTAAGGCAAGCGCTGCGCTATTTAATTTTACTGTTTTAGCATCTAATAATTTTCTTTCTTCAACTTTAAAACTGGGATCACCAATCATTCCCGTCGCGCCACCAATAACAGCAAGTGGTTTAAAACCCGCTAATGAAAAGCGATATAATAAAACAATTTGCAATAAATGTCCAACATGCAATGATGTTGCTGTTGGATCAATACCACAATAAACACTAGCATTACTATTCATAGCATGTTTTATTTTTTCACTATTAGTAACTTGTTTTAAAAGTCCTCGAGCTTGCAATTCTTCTAAAAAATCCATTTCTTATCATTCTTTCTCTTATTTTTGTTTTTCAGCAATTAAATTAGTAATGGTAATGATACAATTTTTTTCAGTAACTTGCTGTTGATCATAAAATTTACTAGCTCATTGATGAACATCATTAAAACGATTAACATATTCTTCAATTGAATTATAAGTCTTTGTTGTTCTGACTAATGATTGTGGTCTAATACTATAAATATTATTTACTAATGAAAAATCTTTTTGTTTATCGCTATCAATATTTTCTTTATTACAATTAGAGCCTGTAATTAGTGAAATAATCTCTGTTAGTTCATAAACTTTCTGTATACTTGTTTTTGTTGCATTCAATTTCTTTGTTTACGACGATTTTCAGCAATTTTTGACTCTGCAATTTTTTGCTGATGACTGCTTTCTTCATAAATTTTTGATAATGGACCATTTAACCCATATTTAATTTTAAAATCATTAGTATTCATTATGACCCTCCTTTTTAAAAAAACACTTTCTCTCTTAAATTATAACATAATCAAAATTAGATTTTCTGTACTAACTTATCATTTTCAATATTTTCGCGACCAACTTTGGCAAAATTCTTATCATTTAATTGCACTAAATCACCAATAAAATAAATATCAAACTTACCAATAGTCGCTCCCACACCATAAAAATCTACTGGTGTATTATCATCAATAAATCAACTAATCTTCGCTTTATCAAATCCAGAACTAACAATAATTTTCACATTATTAAAACCTTCATCATCCATTGCTTTTCTTAAAGCTTTAATTAAAATTGGATTTACACCCATAATATTTTCATTATAATATTTCTCTTGATTTTCTTTAGCAGTAAAATATTTATCAACTAAAATAATGCTAGTATCAACCCGAACAGCACTAAGACGATTTTGAAAATGACGACATACTTTTAAACTAGTATTAATAACATCATTATCAAAATCAACTAAAGCTACTAACTTATCATTAGGAAATAATTCACTATAAGCTTCTAAAGATTTAATAATATCACCATTAAACCCATGAATTAAAGCGTGTGGCATTGTTCCAACCAATATTTCTTTATTATTTCATCATTCGGTTTGTGCTCTCGTAACTTGTGATTTAATACCAGCAATATATGCTGCATAACCATCACCTTGTTGATTAACATAGTCATCATTACGATCAAACATAAAGATGATTGGTTTATCGTTACTAACTTTTAAAACTTCATTGCAATTAGTAGCAACACTACTTCTTCTTGCTAAAATGCCATCAATAATTCCTTCTAAGTAACCAAATAAATGATACGGTCCCGTTATTTTTAAAACCGGAATATTAGCTTTAATAATATCACCATCATTTAAAGCATAAACAGATATTTTTTCTAATGGCGTTACAAATTCTTTTAATAATGCTATAACTTCGTCAATACCACAAAGCATAACATTATCTTGCCTTTGAAAAAATTGCATGGTAACAATATTATTAGGAAAATACTTTTTAAGAATTTTTTGGGTTTTTAAAAAATAAATGGCACTATAATAACCTTCTTTAATACGAGAATCAAACTTAAACTTTGTCATTTAAATAACCTCAAATCTTTTATATATTATTGGTTTTAATATATTAATTTTACTACTTAATAAATATTTTAATATAGTTTTTAAGAGAATTTATTTTTTGATTACAAATTTCGCTATTCTTATCATCTTATTAGATAGGTTACAATAAGTTGGGCCATATATTTATGTGGACTTTCAAAATAAGATAAAATTATTAAGAAAGCAGGAATATAAAAATGGGCAAAAATTCATATACAGATGAATTTAAAAAACAAATTGTCATGCTTTATCAAAACGGGAAAAGCATTATTGAAATTATTAATTAATATGGTATTTCAAAATCTGCTATTTATAATTGAATAAAATCATTCGATAATTCTGATTCTTTTAAAGCAAAAGATATCAAAGTAATGAAGAAAATGAATTAATTTACTTACGAAAAGAATTAAAATAATTACAGACTTGGTACATAACCTTTAATTTTATCTACTATTTTGATAATATTATTTTTTAGGTGAAGTACAAATGTTAGATAAATACAAAGATAAAAATGAATTTTATAGTCCGGTAGGCATAAAATGTTATAATTATGTATCAAGTCTGTTGATGAAATTTTAATAACCTTTTAATATTAAAAGATCATTAAGCAATAAAGGTTGTCCTTATGATTATGATAATGCTGTGGCCGAAACAACTTACAAAACCTTTAAAACGGAATTTATTAAGGGTAAAAAATTTGAAAATTTAACACAATTAAAATGCGAACTATTTGATTTTGTTAATTGATACAACAATATTAGAATTCACGGTAGCTTAAATTATTTAACGCCCGCGCCCGTTGAATTTAGAAAATGACAATCTATATAAAAAGTGTCCTAAAAAGGATCGCCATTCTATCTTGAATAATATTATATCAAAGTTTATAATTGATTAATAAACAAAATAGAGATTTTTGTGAGGTGTAAAAATTAATGAAGCAATACATTATCTTAGTGGACTCAGCAACTGGTTATGATGAAAAGCAAGCAAAAGAACATAATCTTGCATTTGTCCCTTTAATGATAAGTGTTAACAATAAAACTATTGCTGACAATAATAAAGAAATTACTATTGATAAGTTTTATAAAATTTTAGAAACTGAGTCAATTAAAACTAGTCAAACGCCACCAGGAATTTTAAAAGAAAAATGAGATGAACTACTACAAGAATATGAACAAATTCTTTTCTTTCCCATTTCTTCACACCTATCAGGGCAATATCAAAGTGCAATATTACTAGCCCAAGATAATGCTTATAAAAACAAAGTCTATATAATTGATAGCGAAGCAGTTGGCGATATTAATAAAGAAATGATTAACCGAGCAAAACTATTTTTACAAGAACAACCCATTAATGAATTACAAGGTTTTATTGATGAACAAAAAACAAAATATTGTGCCTTCATCCTTCCCTATCAATTAGATACATTGGTTCGCGGGGGCAGAATTAGCAGTTCTGCTGCTGCCCTGGCTAATTTATTGAAAATTAAACCAATACTAGAATTTAATGGTTTTATTGATAAATTTGATAAAACAAGAACATTTAAAAAAGCAATTAAAGAAGTTTTAAAAGAAATCAAAAAGCGCTATGACAGTGGTGGCGAATTAACAATCATGCATTCATTATGTGATATTGAATTAAAAGAAGAAGTAATTAAAATCATTACTAAAGAAAAATTTACAATTAAGCATATGAGTTTAATATCTAATGTTATTGCCGCCCACACCGGATATAATACATTTGTACTTGTATATTGAATAAAGTAAAGGATAAAGAAATGTCTAACATAAATAAGAAAATTGCTATTATTGTTGATTCATCTAGCAATCTTGACCTTACAACCCTAAAAGAAAAAAATATTAATATCATTCCCTTATTAATAAGTTTTGAAGATGGAACTGAAATTGAAGACACCATTAATGACATTAAAAAATCTAATTTTTATGCTCGTGTTAAAAGTGGTGAATATACTAAAACTAGTCAATCATCACCAGGGAAACTAATGAACTTATGACAAAAATTATTAGCTGAAGGAAATGATGAAATTATTTTTATTCCGATTGCTAAAGGATTATCTGGTCAATACCAAAATGCCTATATATTATCACAAGAAATTGAATTTAAAAATCGTGTTCATATTATTGACACTAATGGAGCCGCTACATTTAATAGCACATTAGCAATCAAAGCTAGTGAAATTGTAACTAATGGTGGCAACGTTAGTGATATTAATAAAATGGTAACCCAAGTAAAAAAAAATAGTTTAATTTACATTATCCCTGAAGACATCTTGCGACTTTCTAAAGGTGGCCGTGCCAAATCTGTTGTTGCTTCCCTAATAAGTTTAATCCGTGTTAAAGTCATTATTAAATTCGGAGAAATATCAGAAAAAAGCGGGATTGCCAGAACTTTAAATAACGCTATTGAAAGCGTAATCACGAAAATTAAAGAATTTATTAAAAATGAAAATTACATTTTAGAAATTCTCACATCACAATGTGATAAAAAAATCATCACAATTATTAACAAAATTATAACCAACCACCCCGAACTTAAAATCAAAAAAGCATTCCTCCCTAACTGCTTTGTCAGTCACGCCGGTGTTAATTCCGTAGGAATTATTGTTGTTAAACAATAAATAAAATTAACAAAGAAAAAGGTAGTAATACCACCTTTTTCTTTTTATTATTTACAGCACTAACAACAATCCCCATTCACCTTCTTTTAATACTTTTAAAATAAAAACTATTTTCTACTTTTAAAAATTAGTTGCCAATAACACTTTTGATGATTGAAGCATTTTTTTTAACTCATCAACAATAAATTGAGCATCATTGCCAACAACCAGTTGTAAATCATTATCTGAAATCATTTTCGAATTAAGCTTATTAACAATTTTTCTTACTTTAAATCTGACTTTATTTAATTGTTCAATTTTTTCAGCATCAACTTTTTTAACAACAATTCTTACCCTTGTAATACAATTATCAGCACTAATAACATTATCTTTTCCTAAAATATCCAAAATTTTTCTGGCTAATAGCTGATAAGAAGACGGTGGTAAACTATTATCCAAATTATCTATTTCACTAACAGTTTGCTCGCGGCCTAATGTCTGATAATTAAACTTCTTAATCAAATAACTAAAAGAAAAATAATAAGCACCACCACCTAAAATACCAATTGGCAATATTCAACCCGGGTTCGCCCACATCTGAGAAACATCTGATTCCCAAGTTATCTTAGCAATTTTTATTGATTGATAAAAACTTAAAGCATAATCAATAAAACCAGCAGAAAAACCAAAACCAATCCGAATTCCAAAACCAACAGTAATTGCAGCAATAATCCCTGATAAAATAATATGAACAAGAAACAATACTGGTGCTGCATAAATAAAACTAAATTCTAATGGTTCGGTAATCCCAGTTAAAAATGAAACTGATGCAGCTCCGAGTAGTAATGCCATAACTTTTTTTCTTCGCTCAGGATGAGCACATTTAATGATTGCAAGAGCGGCAGCTGGTAATCCAAACATCATAATTGGAAAAAACCCACTTTGAAATAATCCGGCACCAATAACTAAATCATTACTAAGAAATGCGGGAATATCGCCATTAATAACTACTCTGTTCTGTGAAGTAGTAAAAGGGTGTTGTCAAAAAAAATAAATATTAAAAATACGCATTAAACCACTAGCATTTAATGCTCTATTAAGCATTGTATAAATGCCAGCAACCCCTCATTGAACATGACGCGTTGAATTGTCAACTTTTTCAGGAACAATAGCTTGCCCAAAACTTAAAAGTCCTAACTGAAGTCAAGGTCAAATTATTGCTACTAAAATAGCAATCGGTAAAGAAACTAAAATAACAACCAATGGCACAAATCTTCTTCCAGAAAAAAACGATAAAGCAGTTGGCAACTTAATGTTTTGAAAACGATTATAACAAGTAGCTGCTAATATACCAGCAATAATGCCACTCAGAATTCCCATATCAATAGAATAAATAACTTTATTATTTTTAAGTTGATATAAAAGTCTTGACTTATTTTCTAAGTTAATATCTAATAAAATTGTTGAATAAAAAACTTTTGGTAATATGGTCATTAGGCCAATTAATATTGTATAAGCAAAAAAACCAATAAGAGCTGCTTCACCACGATTATCTTTAGCAAAACTAAAAGCTACTCCAATAGCAAAAATAACGGAAAGATTATCAAGAGCGCTTCCGCCAATAGTCTGAAATATTGAACCAATATATCAAATAACACTGTTCTCAGTAATTCCAAAATCTTTAGCCATCATTAATCCGCCCGCGCGACTTAATATTGCCGCGATAGGTAAAATAGCAATCGGAAACATTAATGATTTAGCAAGTTTTTGTAATCCTGAACTTGTTTTATTACAAAAATGCTTTAAAGTATTTTTTAGTTGAAAATTATTAGATGTTAGCTTAAGTTTTTTAAAACTATTAAAAATATATTTAAATTCCATTTAATATTAATCCTTACCTTTATTTTAAATTTATAATTTAAATCTGATTATTTTTGCATATAAAAAATCTAATAATTGCATTAATAATTGCAATCTAACTGAAAAAACATTTCACAATTGTTCTTCATCAGATGTAATTAAAAAGTAAGATTTAAAATTTTTAGCTAATTTTGTTTCTTTGTTAAAAATACCGATTGAATAGCCTTTATCTTTTACTTCTTCAATTATTTCACCAATTAAACTATTTGTACCACTTAATGATACGCAAATAACAACATCATCCTCGGTAATTAAAGACAAATATGAATAAATAACATTAATATCATTCTCACAAATAACATTTTTATCTACTCATCTCAATCTTTGTACGAAAGAAATAACGGGATAATATGAAATTCCAAAACCAAAAATAAAGATCTTTTTTGCATCAATAATTTTTTTAACAATTAAATCAGTATCTTTATTAATAAAATCTAAATACAATCTTTTATTATCTTCATCTCTTATTTTTTTATATTCATTAAAAAAATAGGCTACATTATCTTTTAATTGTAAATTACAATTAACTTGCCGTTCAGAAATTTTAATTCTTTGATTAATAATTTTTAATTGATACTTCAATTCAGTTCAACCACTTAGATTTAATTTTTGACAAAAGCGAATTATTGAACTAGAAGAAGTAAAACAAGCATCGGCAGCACTTGTTGATGTTCAATTATCAATTTGTTCTAAGTTATTTAAAATAAAAGTAGCAATGCCGGCATTAATAACATTGCCTTCATTAAATTTTATATGCTTTAATTTCTTAATAAAATCAAAATCTTCCAAAACGACCTCCTTATTTCATTATCTTTCCACAATAATCCCTAACCATTATATCTCAAAAACATTTCATTAGGTAAATTTAGGTAAACTTTCCAAAAAATGCAATATATTTCATTAAAAAATATAAAAATAATCATTTGTAATGATAGCAATAATGGCGGGCGCGTTTAGTTTTCTTAGGTATTTTTAAAAAAAGAAAAAATAATCATTTACTTATAATATAAATTATTTCAATATGCAAATTAAGTATATATTTCTTATGTATGATTTTTGTTGTAAAAACTTATTTTGATGTTGTTTTTATAAGCGTTTTTCTTAGTTTTTATAACCTTTTATTGAGATTATGTTTGTTGATATTAAATATTTTGTTTTATTACTTATTTTTTAAATAAAATGATAATTAAATTGTCGTTGCTTCTCATTAAAAATTATTTAAACCTTTTCCTACCTAACAAAACTTTATGCGCCCCTTCTTTTTCTTGACAAGATATACAAATCCCATGTGCTTCTAATTTATAATAAACCGGTTTAAAATCAGCATTTTGTAATTTTTCTTCTAATTTTTTCAAATTATCTTGAAAATCTTCATCACTTAAATGCATATCTTCACTAAAATGAATAACCTTATGACAAGTTTCACAAACTAAATGAACTAAGACAGGATTTGATAATTCAAAAACAATATCTCGGCCATTAAAAACATTAAGATAAATTAATTCTTCTTGCAAAAATAAATCTAAAGTATTATAAACTGACATTACATTAATATTCTTATGTTCATCATTTTCTTTTTTCAGTTCTCTAATAATGCCATTAATATTTAGGTGTTGCTTCTTTAGTAATAATTTTAATATTGCTAATCTAATATTAGTTAAACGGTGTCCTTTATTTTTTAATATTTGCGTTAATTTCTCATAATCTCATTTCATAATTTTAACACCCTTTTAACTATTACTATTTACTAATTCTTCAATAATGGTTATTAAATCCTGAACAGTATAAATATCACTTAACTTATTATCAGGAATTCAAAATTTATATTCTTCTTCTGCTAAAATAATTAAATCCATCAATTCTAAAGAATCCAAACCTAAATTACGGAAATTAGTTTCTAATGATATTTTTACTTTGATACCTTTTTTTTCTTTCAATAATTTAGCAATTTCATCTAATCAATTCATTAAATTCTTCCTCCCCTTTAATACGCCCGTGCAAAGTAAAAATATTCTTTTGCTTTTTCATTACATTTAAAACATTTAGAATTCTCTTCAATCTGCTTCTCTAAATCTTGACAACGACTAACAGTACTAGTTAACTGTTTAATTTCTGCTTCACACTCAATACGATTACAAAATCAAGCACCAAAAAAACCTGTTTTTGTTTTCAATTGTTGTTCATATTCATCAAAACTATTAACAACAAATACTCGCTCTTCTAATCCTTCTAACGACCTTGCATATAAATCATTTTGCATTTGTTCCATATTAATTTTTAAATATGATTCCACATCATTAATTTTAACCGCTAATTTTGTTTTTGTGTCTCTTCGCACAATTAATACTTTTTCAGTTTCTAATTCACGAATCCCGATTTCAATACGAAAACAAACTCCTTGAATTTCACTATTACTTAACTTATAACCCAATGACTTTAAAGAATTATCAATGACAACACGATATTTAGTTTTTAATTGTTGATAAATCCTATTAACTTTTTGCCTTACTTGTTCATCATCTTGAATCGGAATTATTCCTACTTGAATCGGTGCTACCATTGGTGGTAATACCAACCCCCTATTATCACTATGAGACATAATTAAAGCCCCAATAACTCTTGTTGACATCCCTCACGAAGTTTGATAACCATATTCTTCTTTATTGTTAGCATTAGTAAACTTAATATCAAAATTTTTGGAAAAATTTTGTGCAAAATAATGACTAGTTGCTGATTGTAATGCTTGACCATCTAACATTAATGCTTCTAAACTATATGTATCAACAGCACCAACAAACTTTTCGTGAAGACTTTTTTTACCATTAAGAACCGCAATTCCTAAAACTTCTTTAAAAAATTTAACATATAAATTCATCATTTCTACCGTTCAATTTTGTGCTTCTTCCATATCATTATGAACACTATGACCTTCTTGCCATAAAAATTCTGTTGTTCTTAAAAAAGGCCTTGTTGTTTTTTCTCAACGAATAACATTAGCTCATTGATTATATTTTAATGGTAAGTCCTTATAACTAGAAATATTTTTTGAAAAATATGTCCCAAACAAAATTTCAGAAGTTGGTCTAATAACCAACGGTTCATCTAAATTTTTATCACCAACTTTGGTAACAATAGCACATTCGGGGGCAAAACCTTGAATATGTTCTTTCTCTTGACTCAATAAACTCTCAGGAATTAATAAAGGCATATAAACATCTTGAATTTCAACTTCTAAAAATCTGATTTCTAAGTTTTTCACAATATTTTTTCAAATTGCATAACCATGCGGTTTTAAAATTGGTGCTCCTTTAACTACTCCATAATCTATTAGATTACCATTTATAATCAAATCAGTATATCATTGACTAAAATTTTCCTCCAACGATGTAATTTTATTAAGATTTTTATTCATTAACTTTTAACTCCTTTCTTTTAATTTCTTCAATAATACCTTTATCACCATAAAATATTTTAATATCAATTTGTTGATGAGAAACATATTGTTGTAATCTTTTGTATACTTCCATATCTTTAATTAAGATTGCCCTAATAGCATTAACACTAATTAATTCATTAATTATAACTTTTTGCAAATTATTATTAAACTCTCAATCTTTTTTAGTATTTTCATATAATTTCACTAAATCAATATAAAAAATTGCCACTGTAGTTAAATCAATCTCATTTTCTAAACATCAACTTCAAAATTGATGGCGACTACTAGTAGATAATTCTAATTCAAGATGGTCATCTTTTTCTAAATACGTTCAAACAATATACTTTTCGTTTTCTTTAAGTTTCTTAAATTTTGCTGGTTTAATTCCTTGCTCTAAAATATAAAAAATATTAGCAATAGAACTATAAAAATAAAAATGATCAACATTTTGTAATAATAATTGCTTAATAATTCTTTTAGTAGCGTTTCGTGTTCATCCAAAATGAATATTAACTTTATTAATTTTTTGAACTCTTTTTGGAAATAAATGCCTAAAAAAACCCCGTTTTTCTTTAACTTCTGGTTTTTTTTCTAGTCTCATAGAAAAATTTTGTTTTTCTAAATGCTTAGCAATTTTTTTATTAATTTTTTTTGTTTTACGCATTACTATTTTCCTTTCCTAAAATAAGGGATCAAAAATTTTAACAATTGGTAAAATCAATACTCGATAAAATCAATTTTTTTTCTTTAACGGTGATGTCGTTAAAAGAATACTTCTTTCAATATCTCATAAATAATTCTTTTCTAATTGCTTATTAGCATCACCATAAAGAATAACAATAGTTTGATGATCGTGATAAAGACTACGAAAATCTAAATTAGTTGATCCAATAATAACCAAATTATCATCAATTAATGCTGTTTTTGAATGATTAAAAATATTACTCATTTCATAAATTTTTATCCCTGAATTAAATAATTCATCATAATATGAACGACTAATATCAAGAATAAAAAATTTATCAGTTTTTCCTGGCATTAATAATCGGACATCAACACCTGACTTAGCAGCATTTTTTAATGCCGTCACAATATCATCAGTCGGAATAAAATAAGGCGTCGACAACCAAACACGACTTTTAGCACTAGAAATAACTTTAACATAAATATCCTTTTGAATCGTTTCATAAGTATTGGGACCATCATCAATAATCTGAACAATATTACTAGTTTTACCATCATATGGTTCATTTTTTAACAATTTCTTATCAAAAACTAACGATTCTCCGGTTGTAAAATATCAATCCTGTAAAAATATTAACTCTAAACTACGAACAGCACTACCTTGTAAACGAACTTGACTATCGCGTCAAAATCCATATTTAGAACTTAAATGACAATAAGCATCCCCAACATTAATGCCCCCCGTATAACCAATCTTACCATCAATAATAACATCTTTACGGTGGTTACGATAGTTATTACGACCACTAATAAAAGGTAAATTTATCGGTGAAAATCTTTTTAAATGAACACCAGCTCGCTTCAGTTTCTGAATTGTATCATGATAGACCGTAAAAAAACTTCCAGCATGATCATAAATTAAGCGAATATTAACATCTTGATAAGCTTTTCTAATTAATAACTGTGTCAAATATTTTAAAATTTCACCATCATCTAAAATAAAATAATTAATATGAATGTAATTTTCAGCACTTTCTAAGTCTTTAAATAACAACGAAAACTTTTTAATTCCATTAGTTATTAAATCAACTTTCGTATGATCATACAATGGTCTTTGTGATATATTGGTAGTTAAATGTAAAATACTTCGTTCTTCTTTAATTTCATTTTTTAAAAAGTTATTCGTATAATTAAAATCCTCTTTAGCATAAAAATCTTGATATTTTTTTAAATAAAACTTTTGTGCTTTAGTATAACGATAGGTTCGCCCAAAAATAATAAAAATTATAATACCAACAATTGGTAACGCATACACAGCAATAATTCAAGAAACTTTTGTTCGTACCGGTCGGTTAGAAACAAAAATAATTAATGCTGTTAAAGTTCCAAATGAAATTGTTACTACGCCAATAATTCATAATCAATCAATATATTTAGCAATAATAAAAATACAAGTCACCAATAAAAGGACTAGAAGCACAAAAGTAATTGCTAAACGCATTTTTTTATTTAACATTAATTTGAGTCCACCTTATAAATAAAATATTGTTTTTTAAATATGTATTAATTTTATCTTAATATCACAAAAAAACAACTTTACTTACTGTAAAGTTGTTAACAACAATCTCAAATTATTTAAAATTAATGGCGGAGCAGACGAGATTCGAACTCGTGCGCCAATTGCTTGACCTAACTCCTTAGCAGGGAGCCCTCTTAACCACTTGAGTACTGCTCCGTAGCGATTAACACACAGATAATTATATCTAAAATTTAAAAAAAATAACATCTAAAATTTTTTTAATTTTGTAGAAAACTCTTGATATTTATTGAGTATACTTAAAATTATGGTATGGCAACCGGCAACTTTTTTTAGGACACTTTTTATGTAGACTGCCATTTTCTAAATTCAACGGGTGTTAAATAATTTAAGCTGCCGTGAAAATTCGAATATTGTTTTATCAATTAACAAAATCAAATAGTTCGCATTTTAATTGTGTTAAGTTTGTAAATTTTTTACCCTTAATAAATTCTGTTTTAAAGGTTTTGTAAGTTGTTTCAGTCACAGCATTATCATAAGGACAACCTTTATTGCTTAATGATCTTTTAATGTTAAAAGTTATTAAAATTTCATCAATGATTTTATTTTTGAACTCATTACCGCGATCGGTATGAAATAAAATTATTTGTTTTAATGGTCGTGTTATCCTTATGAAAAGCTTGTCGAACTAGTTCAGCGGTTTTGTTTGGCCCGGCACTATAGCCGATTGCTTAACGATTAAACAAGTTAATTAATAAGCAAATATAATGTCATTTTCCTCCAACTTACACATGTGTTAAATCACTAACAACAGCTTTATTTGGTTTTTATTGTTAAATTCAAGGTTTAAAACATTACTGATTTGGGCATTATTAGCTGTTTTTTTGTGATTACGATATTTTAATTTGGTGTATTTAGAAACCAAATTATTTTTGATCATAATGCATCTGATTTTTCGCCGCGATAAGATGATATCTTTTCTTATTAAAACGGCTTTAATTTTACGAGCCCCATAAATTTTGCGATTTTTATTAAACGCACCGATAACTTCTTGTTCATAATTATTAACATGCTTGTTATAGTACATTTATTAGGTTGATAATAATATGTTGATTTTGATAAACCCAAAATCTTACATATTTTCCTCACTGAATATTTGTTTTTGTTGTTATTAATTATTGTTATTTTTTGGCTATTATCAGTGCCGCTTGCTTTAAAATATCGTTTTCCATTCGTAATTTTTTTAATTCTTTTCGTGAGTAAATTAATTCATTTTTTTCATTACTTCGATTATCTTTTGCTTTAAAAGAACCAGAATTATCGAATGATTTTATTCAATTATAAATAGCAGATTTTAAAATACCATATTCATTAATAATTTCAATAATGCTTTTCCCGTTTTGATAAAACATGACAATTTGTTTTTTAAATTCATCTTTATATGAATTTTTGCCCATTTTTTTATATTCCTACTTTCTTAATAATTTTATTTTATTTGAAAGTCCAAATAAATATGGTCCAACTTATTGTAACCTATCCAAATTTCTTATTTCAGTCAAATAAAAGCAAAAATAGCAATCGTGCTTTTTGGCATTTCGTTGCTTGCTTTAATTCTCTTAACTTTAGTAGCAACAATGCTCTTATCAAAATTAAAGATTTCGGAAGAACAATGCGATGTAGTTATTGAGAGATTGCTGCCTTCGCTCTAATTCTGATTTTCCTATTTTTTCCCGCATTATATTAAAATTTATATTACTGTAAAAAATATGCTCGTAAATAACTTTAAAAAACAAAACTCTCCTTTATCTAGGAGAGTTTTGTTTCCATTAAATCGTCATTAATTCTTTTTCTTTTTTTAAAGCAATAACATCAACCTTAGCAATATGCTTATCAGTTAATTTTTGAATATCTTCTTGATAAGATTTAACATCATCTAAAGGCAATTTAGATTTTTTAATAATTTCATTAATATCTCGTCTTAAATTACGAATCCGAACTCGCATTTCTTCAGCAATCTTTTTTACTTGCCGAACAAATTCTTTGCGTTTTTCTTCAGTTAACTGAGGAATATTCATCCTAATATAATCACCTTGGTCTTGCAATGAAACTTGCAAATTAGCTTTAGTAATCGCGGCAATAACTTGTTTAATAATACTTCGATCATAAGGTTTAATAACAAGTTGCCGCCCTTCAACAACCGTAATTGAAGCAACTTGATTAACTGAAGTTAAACTACCATAATAGTCTACCAAAACAGAAGCAAGAATTAAAGGATTAGCTCTTCCCGCACGAATCTTATTTAATTCATATCGCAAATTTTCTAAAACCTTTTTCATTTCTTCTTTTGTCTGTTCAATCTCTAATTGTAATTCCTCAATTAACATTAATTATTATCCTTATCTTTATTACTTTAATTTAATACTATTTCTTAAAAACTTTAACTATTGCTACTACTAATAATAGTAATTTTAGTATTTTCCTGTAAGGCTTTAACAATATTATCTGGTTCATTAATATCAAACACAATAATCTTTAAATTAGCTTCCATACTCATTGTAATTGCTGTTAAATCCATTACTCGTAATTGTTTTTGCGTTATATCCTCATAAGTTAAAAACTTATAATAAATAGCAGTATTATCAATTTTTGGATCAGCACTATAAACACCATCTACACCATTTTTAGCCATTAATAAGACATCGGCTTTAATTTCCGCTGCTCGTAATGCCGCTGCAGTATCAGTTGTAAAATAAGGATATCCTGTTCCTGCTGCCAAAATAACAACGCAACCTTTGGCTAATCGTGACATACATTTTTTAAAATAATAAGGTTCACAAATTTTATTCATTTCAATTGATGACTGAATAATTACTTTATCAAAGCTTTGATTTTTAAATTCAGCTTCTAAAGCTAAAGCATTCATTACCGTGGCTAACATCCCCATATAATCAGCATTAACCTTATCTAAACCAACGATTTTAGCATTAACTCCTCTTCAAATGTTACCACCACCAACAACAACAGCAATTTCAATTCCTTCTTGCGATAAATTAATAATTTGTTTAACAATATTTTTCATTCGTTGTGGATCATAAATGCTAACCCCGCCTAAAGCTTCACCACTAATTTTTAATAAACATCGCTTATATTTAAATTTCATTATTCACACCTACTTCTTTTCTCAATATATATTTTATGCGAGATTTTTTTAAATAAAAAGAAAAACTTTAATTGATTGCGTTTAGTTTTCTTAGACATTGTTTTAAAGAAGTAAAACAATCAGCTAATTATACTAAACTAACCCCGCCTTTCTTGTTATTATCATTTTTATTCGTTATCATTCTATCATATTATTAAATTTTTACACAATAAAAATTAATCGGTCGCGTTTAATCTTCTTGGGTATTTTTTAAAAAAAGAAAAAATAACTATTTACTATAAATTATTTCAATATGCAAATTAAGTATATATTTCTTATGTATGATTTTTGTTGTAAAAACTTATTTTAATGTTTTTTTATAAGTATTTTGTTTAGTTTTTATAACCTTTTATTGAGATTTTGTTTGTTAATATTAAATATTTTGTTTTATTACTTATTTTTTAAATAAAATGATAATTAAATTGTGATTGTTTTTTTCAAAATTATTTAAATCTTTACCTACCTAACAAAACTTTATGTGTCCAATTATCTTTTTAGGGTAGTGCGATTTCACATTTAATGATAAAATTTGAGGATACAGAGTGAATTTAAGTTAATTACTTAGAGATACAGTTAATTGGACAGTCCCCGTTTTTTTACAGTTTAATTATTTTTTAATTCTGCTTTAAAAGATAGTATTTTTATTGGAGTAATAATTGTTTCATTAGCAATTTTAACATGAGTATTTGAGGCAATAAATTCTGTTTTATCAAACATTTTGTCATTTTTTATTTTAATTTTTAATCTTTTAAGCTCGTTTCATCCCTTGGAACCAATTTAATAGCGTGTATATTTTTAGGAAATCCACCCATTCATTTTTTTATTGCAAAACAAAACAAATTGCTATAGCTAATAGAATAGGGTGTTATCTATTAACTGGTAAACTTCTTTTGGTTATGGCGACCATCCACAATTTATCGTGTTTTAATACATATCAACATTATTAATTCACTTGTATTTAATTTTCAAAGAACAAATTTTTAACACCTTATAAAATAAAAAGACAATCATTGCTGACTGTCTTAATACTTATTAAAATATTTACCTACCTAACAAAACTTTATGCGTCCATTAATTTTATTGTGTAAAAATTCAATAATATGATAAAATGATGACGAATAAAAATGACAATAACAAGAAAAGTAGGATTAGTTTAGTAATTAAATAATATAATTAGCTGATTGTTTTACTTCTTTAAAACAATACCTAAGAAAACTAAACGCGCCCCTACTATTTTATGTAAGATAAGAAAATAATTTATAGTATAATTTGCATATAACTTAAAATATAAAGGTGAATATGTTGATGAAAAATAATTTAATATTAGGATGTCGTGTATCAATGAAAAGCCCCGATTATCTAATAGGAGCATTAAATGAAGCTATTAGTTATGGGGCTAATGCCATAATGTTTCATACGGGAGCACCACAAAATACAGAAAGAAAACCCTTAGACCAGTTAAAAATTTCTGAATTTAAACATGGATTAGAAAAACATAATTTAAATATTAATAATGTTATTATTCATGCACCTTATATTATTAATTTAGCTAATAGTATTAATCCTAATACTTATATGCTAGCTAAGGAGTTTTTAAAAACAGAAGTCAATCGTTCTCTAGCGATTGGTGCTAAATATATTGTATTACATCCTGGAAGTAGTGTTGGTGCTGATGCTAGCATTGGTTTACAATATATTATTGATGGTTTAAATGAAGTATTGGAACCTAACCAAAATATTAAAATTGCTTTAGAAACAATGTCAGGTAAAGGTAGTGAATTGGGAATTAATTTTTCGCAATTAAAAACAATTATTTTGGGTGTTAAATATTCACATTTAGTTGGTGTTTGTTGAGATACTTGTCATTTAAATGATGCAGGTTATGATTTAGTTAATAATTTAGAAGAAGTTATTGAAGAATTTGATAAGATAATTGGATTAGATAAATTATTTGTTATTCATCTTAATGATTCTAAAAATATTAAAGGTTCCCATAAAGACCGCCATGAGAATATTGGTTATGGTAATTTAGGATTTGATAGTTTGTGTAGTATTCTTTATCATCCTAAATTTTCTAATATAATTAAAATTTTAGAAACTCCTTGAAATAATTCTGAACCACCATATAAGGAAGAAATTATAATGCTTAAAAATAAACAATTTAATAATTTTTTAAATCGTTAAAATGATAACGATGGCATATTGTGGATGTGGTTCAGAATTACAATCTAATAATAATTTACAAGCTGGTTACATTTCAAAACTTCAAGATAATTCTCATTTTTATTGTTGGCGATGTTTTCGGATTAAACATTATAATGAATTAGTAAATATTAATAATCCTAATTATAACTATAATGATTTGTTTATGAAGATTAAAAATAATGATGGGGTAGTTTTTATTTCATTAACGTCATGGGCTGGGCTTTTCGGGAGTTTAATTTGAAAGTATCATTATCAATTAAAGAACTTAAGATTTTATATAATAATTAATAAAATTGATACCATAATGCAATATATTGCTTTTAATAAACTTAAAGATTGTGTTAGAAAACAAATAACATTAATTGGACTAGAACCAATTGATATTATTCTTGTTAGTACTACAAAAAATATTTTATTGATGAATTTGTTGAATTTTTAAAAAAACAACAAACTGATACTTATTGAATTGGAAAAAATAATGTTGGTAAAAGTTCATTAATTAATAAGGTGTTGTCATTACATTACAACAATACTTTTCTCGTAAATTATCATTAATGATTTATTTTCCTAATACAACAATGAATCTAATTGCTATTGCTTATCATGATTACTTATATTTTTATGATAATCCAGGATTTTTTAATAGTAATGAATTAAATTATTATTTAAATAATAATGTTTATCGTAATTTAAATTTTGAATCAAAAATTAAAAGTAAAACCTATCAATTATAATATGGACAAACAATTACTATTGTTGGATCATTTCAATTTTCATTTATTGAAGGGTTAGCGGCATCATTTCATTTTTATGGTTCTAATAAATTGGTTTTACATCGTAGTAAGATTGAAAATTATTCGCGAATTTGAAAGCAACAAATTTTAATTTTAAAACCAAATACCAAAATGATTAAACATCAAATTAAAATTTCTAAAAATAATGAAAAAAAATTAGCATTCAAATTTATGGTTATGGATGAATTCCATTTAAAGGCCGAAAGCAACAATTGAGGTTGTTGTTACCAGAAAATTATGATTATCAAATTATTAAACCAATAGTGTAGTCAGAAAGGAATAAGATGAAAATTATTATTTTTGGTGGGAGTTTTGATCCTATTCATAACCAACATAAAGAAATTATGCTTCAAGCTTATGAACAATTAAAAGCTGACATGCTTTTAATTGTTCCTGCATATTGTTCACCTTTAAAAAAACGACAATTAACTAGTTCAATTCATCGAATTAAAATGATTAATCTTGTCATTACTAAATACCCTTGAATGAAGTTAGAAACTTGTGAGTTAGATCGTCAAGGCATTTCGTATACGATTGATACGGTAATATCATTGCAAGAAAAATATGGTTTTAATCATCAATATTATATTATTATTGGTTCTGATCAAGCTAATAATTTGCATCGCTGAAATAATATTACGATTTTAAAAACTAAAGTTATTTTTATTATTGCTCAAAGAGAAAAATATCTTTTAGATGAAAAATTATTACAATCATATAACAAAGTTATTTTACAACCAATTTTTGTTAATGTTAATTCAACTAAAATTCGCCAAGGAATGATAACGGCAATTGATTCTAAAGTTTTAACATATATTAATGGTAATTTACTTTATATTTCTGATCGTTTGTTATTACATATGGATAAAACTCGTTACCTTCATTGTTTAAATGTTGGAAAAATGGCAAAACAATTAGCGAATCATTATCAAATTAATTGTTTAAAAGCTGAAATAGCGGGGGTTTATCACGATATAACCAAGCAATGAGAAAAGGATTGACATCAGCAATATTTACAACAGTATTTACCACAATTTTTAAGTGAACCCGTACCAGCTTGACATTCAAAAACGGGAGCATTATATTTAGAACATCACTTGGGTTTTAGTGATAAAGAAATTTTATTAGCGATTAGTAAACACACTACTGCTGCTGTTACAATGAGTAATTTAGATAAAATTATTTTTATTGCTGATAAAATTTCTTTTGAAAGAAATTATCCTCATATTGATAATTTACGAAAATTAGCATTTACTAAGCTTGATGAAGCTTTTAAAAAAATTTTTTATTATCATTATTTAGAAGTAATTAATAAAAATGGGATTGATAATATTGGTCAAGAAATTGAAAAAGTTTATAAAAAATTTTTTTAAATTATGATAGCTAATCATATAATTAATTGTAAGGAGAATAAGAATAGGCTTGGTATATACATAACCTTTAATTTTATCTGCCATTTTCATGAAAGTTTTATATTTTATGCCTATTAGACTATAAAATTCATTTTCGCCTTTGTATTTATCTAACATTTATTCTTCACCTAGGAAATAATATTATCAAAATAGTAGATAAAATTAAAGGTTATGTACCTGTACCAAGTCTAATGAAAAAAATTAGTCGTAGTTTTTTAGTTAAAGGTTTTTATACATTGGTTTTTGCAGTTGTTGGTACGATTGTTTTAATTTGAGATTTTATTGATTTATGGACGCATAAAAACTGATTAATTTCAGTTTTTTATAAGATATGTTAATTTAATTAATATTACTTAATAACCGATATGTTTCTTCACAAATCATTAATTCCTCATTAGTTCGAATCGCATAAATAGCCACCGAACTCAAATCATTAGATATTTGTAAATAATCATCATATGATTGGTTATTTTTAGCACGATTATAATCTAATATCATGATTTTAATACTTTTAATAATCATTTCTCGAATTAAAGCACTATTTTCACCAACACCAGCCGTAAAAACAATCGCATCAATCTTATTATCCAAATCATTTTGATACTGAGTAATATAATCAACAACTCTTTTAGCATATAATTGTAATGTAAATTGCGCTTGAATATTATCATCCTTAGCGGCCCGACTAACTTCTCTCGTATCAGAAGAAATTTGACTAATTCCCAATAAACCAGATTCATTATTTAGTTTATTAACAACACCAACAATATCTAAATTTAATTGTTCAGCAATATATTGATAAATCGCTGGATCAATATCACCACTACGAGAACCCATCATTAATCCTGCTAAGGGCGTGAATCCCATTGATGTATTATATAATTTTCCATTTTTAATTGCACAAATACTAGCACCATTTCCTAAATGGCAAACAATCGCATTAATATTACTAACCGGTTTATTAATAATCAAACTTAGTTTATTAATAATATAATGATAACTAATACCATGAAACCCATACCTTCGAACATTATAATCAGTATATCAACTATATGGTACGGGATAAATATAATTTATTTTCGGCATTATTGTATGAAATGTTGTATCAAAAACAGCAATATGAGGACACTTAGCAACCGCTTGAAATGCTTTTAAAACACTTAATCCCGCAGGATTATGTAATGGTGCCAACTTAATATTGTCAGCAATTATCTTTATAATCTCATCATTAACAAGAAAGAACACTTTCTTTTATTTTTTTACCACCATGAACAATGCGATGACCCGCAGCAATAATTTCATTAAAATTTTGAATCACATTTTGTGATTTTAAAAGTTCCAAAATTACCCCTGCTGCTACATTATAATTTGATAAAAGGCTATCACTAACAAACTCATTATTATTATATTTAATCGTTGTTTTACCATCAACAAAAATTCTTTCTGATAATCATAATCCCTTACAAATTGGATTAAATTCTTTATTTGTTGTTATTTCATATAACTGAAACTTAATTGAACTTGAACCAGCGTTAATAACTAAAATCTTTTTCTTTAAATTAGATAGCATCATTTTATTTCCTTTCATTAATATTTTAAATTAATCTTCAAGCTGTTAAAATCGCTGTTAAATAAATATTTTCCACTGTTGTGGCCCCCGTGACAAATCACTAACAACTTGATTTAAACCTAAAATCATTGGTCCAACAGCCATAATATTGCTCTAATCGTTCAGCAATTTTATAACCAATATTACCAGCATCTAAATTAGAAAATACAAAAATATCAGCGCTACCTTTCATCTTTAAATGAGGCATTTTTTCATCCGCACTTCTTCTAACAAAGCACTATCAAACTGCATCTCACCCTCAATTAAAGCATCTAAATTTTCTTTTTGTGATATCCTTTGTTGCTTCTTGAACTTTAATAACCGAATCACTAGTAGCACTACTAGTAGTAGTAGAAAAAGATAACATTGCCACTTCACTTGCGGCAATGTTATGCTCAATTTATGAGCTAAATTAATTGCTCTGATTTCGCAATACTTACTAATTGTTCAGTAGTTGGAAATATTTAAAGAAATATCAGTAAATACATACCGTTGATTATCTTTAACTAGCAAATTAGCACTCGATGCAATTGCTGTTTCTTTTGTTGTTTTAATAATTTGTAACACGTAACAACAACACCGGGACTAGAATATTTTTTGTTGCATACTCACCCCCCCCCCTAACAAATAATTAGAATTATTATTTTTTAAATTGCATTGTCGCAAAATAGTTAGTTGCTTGAACTAATTCTTGAAATTTTTGTAAAGTAATTTTATTTTTACGCATTGTAAACACCGTTTGGCTAATTCATTAGTCGAATTGTCATCAATCGCAATCTTTTTAATACCCGCCCCTGCTTCTACCCTTATGAATATCAATCTTATTTTCAAAACATAAAATTGGTTCAATAGACTTGGTACATAACCTTTAATTTTATCTACTATTTTGATAATATTATTTTTTAGGCGAAGCACAAATGTGGATGCATAAAGTTTTGTTAGGTAGGAAAAGATTTAAATAATTTTTAATGACAAGCAACAACAATTTAATTATCATTTTATTTAGAAAATAAATAATAAGACAAAATATTTAATATCAACAAACATAATTTTAATAAAAGGGGTTATAAAAACTAAGGAAAACGCTTATAAAAACAACATTAAAATAACTTTTTACAACAAAAATCATACATAAGAAATATATACTTAATTTGCATATTGAAATAATTTATAGTAAATGATTATTTTTTATTTTTCTAAAAATATCTAAGAAAACTAAACGGGATTGTATAATTAACTGTGTCTCTAAGTAATTAACTTAAATTCACTCTGTCCTCAAATTTTATCATTAAATGTGAAATTGCACTACCCCAATTTTGAATTGGCATCGTTCATTTCTTAACCATATTTTGAAATGCTAAATAAAATATTTTAAAAACTGATGCATCATTAGGAAAAATCTTTTTATTCTTAATTACTTTTCTTAGTTGACTATTAACAGACTCTATTGTATTAGTTGTATAAATAATTCTTCTAAATTCTTGAGGATATTCAAAAAAAATTATTAAATTATTTCAGTTATTTTTTCATGATTTAGTAATTTGTGAATACTTTTTATTTCATTTTTCAGAAAAATGATCTAAAGCAACTAACGCTATTTCTTCATTAATTGCTGTATAAATTGATTTTAAATCATTAGCTACAAGTTTGCGATCTTTGTCAGGAAAAAATTTTAAACTATTACGAATTTGATGAACAATGCATAATTGATGTTGTGTTTTTGGAAAAACAGCTTCTATTGCATCAGACATCCCAGTTAAATTATCACTACAAGCAACAAGAATATCTTGTAAGCCACAATTTTTCATTTCCGTAAGGGGATTATTAAGTCAAAATTTGGCTCCCCTCATTTTCGCTAATTCACATTCCTGAAATATCTTTTAAACCATCTAAATTAATTCCTAAGGCAAGATAAACTGCTTTATTTATTATTCGTTTATCTTGCTTTACTTTAACAACAATACAATCAAAATAAACAATCTGATAAATCTTCTCTAAAGGTTTGGTTTGTCACACTTTAACTTCTTCAATAACATCATCAGTTATTTGACTAATTAAACTTTCTGAAATTTCTGCTCCGTGATAGAATTCTTGCAATTGTGCTTTGATATCAGAAATTGTCATTCCTCTTGCATATAAAGAAATTACTTTTTGATCAAAGTTATCAAATTTTCTTTGTCTTTTTGGAATAATTACTGGTTCAAAAGTACTATTTCGATCTCGTGGCACATCAATTACGATTGAACCATTTTTATTAATAATGGTTTTTTGTGCGTTGCCATTTCTTTTATTATGATTCTTGTCAGTTTCAAGATGATCTTTAATTTCCATATTTAACATTCGTTCAGTTAATTTTTTGGTAAATTCCTGAAAAATAGTATTGCCTTTAAATAAATCTTGTGGATTATCAATATTTTCTAAAAAATAATCAACAACTTTATCAATTGCATCAGGCTCTTTTTTTATTTTTTTTGTCATTTTCTGTTCTCCTTCGTTTAAGTATAATTCAGAATGAATTATCGAGACACAGAATTTTGGACAGGCCCATGTTTTTTTTAAATTAACTCCGATTGAAAAACCAATTCCATCAACATCAAACAATAAATTATCTAACATTGCGATCGCCGGTATTGCAATAGGTTCAGTTACTGGTGTGGCAGTTGTGGTGCTTGGCAGTTGTTATTTGTATAAGTATATGAATAAGAAGAAGAAACAAAATTAATTAAAATTACTGGTTGGAATATTTTTCTTATTTTTACAAGTTATTAACAAATCGATTATTTGTAATAAATTTAATATTTTTTATTAAATTGAACGAAAATTAAAAATTGGCTTGGGGTTACTTTCGCTTGTTCTTGATATTATTGCTTTTCCATTAAAAGTTACACTATTATCTTCATTAATAATAATTTCACTAGGCAATAAACGATATTTTTGTAATATTTGCATTACCCTCTGTAATTGATAAGGTGATTGTTTGTTCTTCGTTATTATCGTCAATTATTTTAGCACTAATTGTTCCGTTAATTTTTTGTTTTAAATCTAAATTAGTTTTAATTGAAAGTAATCTGATTACATATTGGGCTGTAAGGCGTTGCTTTGGTTCCACTGATAACTCTTGTTCTGGTGAATGTAACAAATCACGATTTAAAATTAATTCTTGCTCTTGTTTATTTGTGTTTGATAAATTAAAATCCTGTGATAATGTATTTTTAATTTCAGAAGCTTTTTTATTTGAACTTGTAAAATCAATTAATTTATTTTCATCGTCAATATTTAAATTTCATCCTTTATCTATATTTTTTGAATTATTTATGTTTAATCCTGTTGTAATTTGAAATAAATATTTTGCCTTAGCTTCATAACTACATGATGGTATTTTAATTTTTTGTATATTTGAAGAGATATTAGGAAAATTAACTGGTTCAAAACAAACAGCTTTTTCATTGATTGATTTTAACTAATCTGAAGCACTGGTTACTTCAATCGTAGAAAACATTAAGTTATCAATATTAATATCTTTTATTTCTTTAAAAATTAAATTTTGTTTTCCGTCTCGAAACTTAAAAAATATTACTTTTTTAATCAACTTATTTAAATTAACTTTTTTATTTGGTTTATTATTTGTTTTATAATTAATTTTTATTTCATTAAAATATTTGTTACTATCTTTCTTTGTTTTAATTATAACTGAAATATTGTTTTTTTCTTTAATTTCTAATTGTGATATATCTAAATCAGAATTTAAATAATTTAATTCATTTAATATTGTCTTATCAGAATTATCATTAATTTTTCCTAAATTTGTATTTAAATAATATTCACTATATTCATATACATTGTTATCATGTGAACCAAAATACAGTTTATTATTGAAAATAATACCTGAAGATTCAACTCATCCATCTGCTGTAATAACAATTTTTTGTTGCCCTGTTGATTGTTGATGGATCATATTCATATACATTATGATCTATTGAACCAAAATAAAGTTTATTATTGAAAATAATACCACTAGATCTTATTGCCTTATTTGTTGTAATAACAATTTTTGTTATATCTATTCTATTATTTTCGTTATTACTTCGTTTTTGTCTTTTATAATTTATGCTTTCTAAATTAGTTTTTTGTTTTTGATAAGGACTATTGGCAACAATTCCCGCCATTACACTTCCGGCCATTGTTATTGTTCCTAAAATTTCTAGGAATTTTTTCATATTAATTAAACTCCTTTCGTGAATTTTTATTAATAAAAATTTATTAAAAAATCAACACCTTTCTCCAAATATTAGTTTGAAATCTCCCTACTTTGTAATTTTATTATATACCATCAAACAAAAATTTTTATTTTTTAGGTCATTAAATGTTAAAAATAATCAAACTAAATTAAATTTTATTAAAATTAATACTAAGAAAGATAATTTTTTTATGTTAGAAATTAATAATAATGTAAAAACCTCAGAAAAAAAGCATTGATTTAGTTTATTTACAATCCATAAAAATATGTACATCAATAAACGTGAACAATTAGCCAACGAATATGAAAAATTAGATGAGTACTTATATAAATATCATTATCGCTTAAAACAAGGTTATAAAGTGGTTAATTTTGCATCAAGAACAATTATTACAATTTTTGGTGAAGTTGTTTTTAAACGACGCCGATATAAATATTGAAATCAAAAATCAGGTAAATTTGAATATGTATGTTTACTAGATGAAGAAATTGGTTTATTGCCAAAACAACGCATTTATTTTGATGTCCAATTTAAAGTTTTAAGTCTTCTAGGTGATGGTAAACGCGATCGCGATATTTTAGATGCTCTAAATCATTGTTATATTTCAAAAACTAGTATTTCAAACATTTTAAATAAATACGATACGATATTGCCGAATATTTTCAACTTGCAGAAAAAGAAACTAAAACTAGAATTGATGTCAAAAATAAGGATTTATATATTCAACTAGATAAGACATTTTTAGCGACATTAGATCATAAAGTTAAACATAACCAGGGGGTTCGTTTAGTTACTTTTCATACCGGACATAAAAAAAATACAAAAATGCTCGTAGAGAATTAGAAAACAAACGAGGTCATTTTCTAATGTTAAAAGTTGGTAAACGAATAAATACGATGGATTATCGTGATTTATTGATTAAAGAATTGCAAAAACATTATGTAAATATTAATTATGACAAAATAATTGTTTGTGGTGATGGTGATGCTTGAATTAGAGAAATTGCCAATAGTTTTGGTAATGTTAGATATATTTTAGATGGTTATCGCGCTATTAAAAAATTACAGCAAACGGCATTAATATTATTTTTGAAAATCGCAAAGCAACACTAAATAATTGAATTGAATTATATAAGGATGGAAATCATCAAGAATTAATCAAAACCATTCGTAATGATGCTAAAAATGAATTAAATAAAGATATTAAAACAAATTTAAGAAAGGCGAGTAATTATTTCAGTAATAATAAGCAAGGTATTGGTATTCATCATCAAAATTTAGAATGAAATATTGGTTGTAGCATTGAAAGTGATGTGTCACATTTGGTAAAACAACAATTAGGATGTGGGGCGAGAATATATAATCATAAGAATTTAAACAACTTATTACATTTAAGAATGGCAAATTTAAACAAATTAAATGTATTACATTACATTAATGAAAATATTAATTCAGAAATAGAAATCAAAAAAGAAATATATAAAAATTCATTATGAAATAAATATAATAATAAAAATGATGATAGTTGAATTAATTATGTGGATTGGCAACCCTTTTTAGGACAATTTTTATATAGACATTTGTTTTCTAAAAGTAACTGGAGATAAATAATTTAAACTGCCATGTATTCTAAGATTATTGTATCAATTAATGTAATCAAATAATTCAAGTTCTAATTGTGCAAGATCATTGAATTTTCTACCATTAATAAAATTCTGTTTTAAAAACTTTATAAGTTGCTTCAGCAACTGCATTATCATATGGACAACCCTTCGCACTCAATGATCTTTGAATTTTAAATGTAGATAATAATTGATCAATTATATTATTTTTAAACTCATTACCTCGGTCGGTATGAAATATTTCAATTTTTGATAATGGTCTAGTAATTCGCATAATAGCTTGATAAACCAACTCCGTATTTTTATTTGGTCCGCAACTATAACCAACAATCTCGCGATTATACAAATCAATTAGGAGACACACATAAAATCATTTAAAACCCACTTTATATAAGTTAAGTCACTAACGATGGTTTCATTTATTTTTCTATTATTAAAGTCTCGGTTTACAATGTTATTTACTGGATCATTATTTACTTGAATATTTTTGCATTTAAGTCTTGTTTTTGTGTACTTTGATATCAAATTATTGTTTTTTATAATATTTCTAATTTTGTGTCTAGATAGGTTAATACTTTTATGAGCTAATACTACTTTGATTTTTCGAGCTCCATAGACTTGGCGGCTTGCGTTAAATGCACTGATAATTTCTTGATTATAATTATTCACTATTTTCCTTGTGTATTTATTAATTTGATAATAGTAATTGAATTTTGAAATATTTAATAATTTACACATTTTTCTTATCGAATATTTTTTCTTATTGCTATTAATTATTGTTATTTTTTGGCCATTATCAGTGCGGCTTGCTTTAAAATGTCATTTTCCATTTTCAAGTCTTTAAGTTCTTTTCGTAAAATTATTATTTCATTTTCTTCTAGTGTGCGATTGTCTTTTGCTTTAAATGAACCAGAATTATTATAATTTTTAACTCAACTATAAATAGTTGGTTTTGGTAAATTATATTCTTTCCCTAAATTAATAATACTTTTGCCATTTTTGTATAGCATGACAATTTGTTTTTTAAATTCTTCATAGTATGAGGTTTTATTTTCCATTTTTATATTCCTTCTTTCTTAATAATTTCGAAGTCTATATAATTATGGTCCAACTTATTGTAGCCTATCCAATAAAGGGTAATGCTGTAACAAATAAATATAATAGATTTAAGTAAGTAAAAATATAAAATTAATATATATTTAATGAAAATTTAATAATATTAATAATTTATTGTGTAAAAATTCAATAATATGATAGAATAACAATGAATAAAAATGACAATAACAAGAAGGCCAATGTTAGTTTAGTACTTAAATAATATAATTAGTTGATTGTTTTACTTCTTCAAAGCAATACCTAAGAAAACTAAATGTGGCCATATGTAAACAATTAGTTAATATCAATTGATTTTTATGTTATAATTGCAATCTATATTTAAAGAAGCTATCTTTTAGGAGGAATTAATAACTAGTGGAAGTTGATGATTGGTTCATTTTTAATATGAGTTGACAAATTACATTATCTTGGTTAGTACCAACAATATTTATTTTATTATTTTTAAGTGCTTTTTTTTCAGCAATGGAAACGGCATTGACTTCAATTAATATTATTAGAATTAAAAATTTAGCAAAAACTAATAAAAGGCACGCAAAAAAAGCTAAAAAAGTATATCTTTTAGTTAAAGATTATAGTATTACGATTACAACGCTTTTAATTGCTAATAATTTAGTTAACATTGCTTTAGCGACATTTGTTACTTTCTTTTTTGATAATCAATTGGGTTTACCAACACATTGATCGTTAATAATATCAACAATGTTTTCTTTAGTGATTGTATTGTTATTTGGAGAAATTATTCCTAAAAATATTGCACGATTAATTCCTGAAAAGTTAACTATTAGTTGTTCTTGAGTAATCGTTGTGATAAGGTGGTTTTTTTATCCATTAGCTTATATGTTTTCAAAAATTAAATTAAAATCAGAGCATCCTTCAACAACAGAAAGAGAACTATTAGAACTTGTAAAAACTATTGAAAATGAAGGTGTTTTAGAAAAACAAGAACGCCATTTAATTACTTCAGCAATTATGTTTGATGAAAAAACTGTTAAAACGGCGATGCAACCAAGAAATAAAACATTAACAATTAATTACAATAGCTCTATTAGTGATATTAAGACTTTATATCGGCAAAAGAAGTTTACTAGAGTACCAGTAATAAATCCTAATACTAAAGTTGTTAAGGGAATTCTTAATGTTAAAGATATTGTTATTAATAATACCCTTGGTGATGAATCATTAACGATACCACCGCTTTTATTAAAACCATTATTTTTGTCTAAAAATACCAAATTAAGTGTTGCCTTAGAAAAAATGCAAAAGAATAAGATGCATTTAGCAATTGTAACAAGCAGTAAAACTAAAAAAGATTTTATTGGCATTATTACAATGGAGGATTTAATTGAAGAATTAGTTGGTGAAATTTATGATGAGCATGATACAACAGGAAAAATTTATGAAATTGGGCATTATAAATTTCAAGTAGTAGGAACAATTAAGTTAAAAAAGTTATTTCAAACTTTAAATGAATCAATACCAGTAACAAATGCCAAGACATTAAATGAATGATATCGTGAAATTAGCGGTGAAACAAAAATTACTAAGAAAAGTTCAGAATTTCAATATAATAACTATATTTTCCGAATTATTAAAGTAAGAAATTCTTATGCTTCGTTTGAAATTGAAGTATTAACAAATAATAAAACTGAAAATTGAGAATAATTAATTGGTCGCTTGTTATTAATAAAAACGGGCAACTTTATTCTGGATAATATTTGATTTTTTACTAAAATACTATATAATTAAAAAAATAAGGCCCAAGTGGTGGAATGGTAGACACAATGGTCTCAAAAACCATCAGTTAATCTGTATCGGTTCAAGTCCGATCTTGGGCACCATTAATTTTAGAAAGCATTTTTAATGTGAAAATAATTAATTCAATAAATAATTTCTTAATTAAAGATTTAGTCAAGTTAAAAGAGAGCAAGTATCGTAAAGAAAAGGAACAGTTTCTTATTGAAGGGTTTCACTTAATTGAAGAGGCCAAGAAACAAAATAAGTTATTAATGATTTTAGCAACACAAGATATTGCTAATAAAATTGAAGATTTTATTAATATAATTACTGTTAATGAGCAAATTATTAAAAAAATATCTGCAACTGTTAGTCCTCAACCAATTATTGGTGTTTGTAGTTTTTTAGATTATAGTTATGAAGTTGATAAAAATTTAGTTGTCATGTTAGACAAAATTCAAGATCCAACTAATTTGGGAAATATCGTTCGTAGTTGTGTTGCCTTTGGTGTGCAAACATTATATATTAGTAATGATAGTGTTGATATTTATAATGATAAAGTAATTCGGACCTCAATGGGGGCGATATTTCATCTAAATATTATTAAAACTAATTTGGAACTTGTTATTGCTAGTGTAAAAGATAAAGGTTTTAAAGTTTATGGTACAGTATTTAAAGAAGCTAATAATCGTTTGCGAGATGTAAATTTTAATAATCAAGTGGCATTATTATTTGGTAATGAGGGCAAAGGAATAAATTCTCATTTATGACCATTGATTGATGATAATTTTTATATTCCAACATCAAACGGGGTGGAATCTTTGAATGTCGCTAATGCTTTAACTATTAGTCTTTATGAAATAATGAATCAAAATTAATGTAACTTTTTTAGTTACATTTTTTATGTCTTAGAGAGGAATTTATTAAATAAAAATGGTTAAGAATACAGAACATTATTATTGCTACCATGATATATAAATCAAATGCTTAATTAAAAAATTAAAAATCTTAAAAAGATAAATTAATAATAATTAAATTTTATTATGTAAAAATGGTAAGAAAAAGAATTGGACGCATAAAGTTTTGTTAGGTAAGAAAAGGTTTAAATAATTTTTAATGAGAAGCAACGACAATTTAATTATCATTTTATTTAGAAAATAAATAATAAGATAAAATATTTAATATCAACAAACATAATCTCAATAAAAGGTTATAAAAACCAAGGAAAACGCTTATAAAAACAACATTAAAATAAGTTTTTACAACAAAAATCATACATAAAAAATATATACTTAATTTGAATATTAAAATAATTTATAGTAAATGATTATTTTTTATTTTTTTAAAAAATACCTAAGAAAACTAAACGCGGCCTACCAAGTCTATTGTTTTTTCACTCCTTGAATATAATATCCTTATCAGTAACTGTTTTATTAATACAATTTTATTAAGCTCATTTTATATCTTTAGGTTTTTTAGGGTCTTTATTAACTTTTAATTTATCAATAATACCATTTCTCACATGAATAACAATATCTGCTAACTGAGCAATATTAGGATTATGAGTAACAGTAACAATTGTTGTTTTTTCTTTTTTATTAATATCTAACAAAATTTCTAAAACTTTTCGCCCCATTTCTTCATCCAAAGCCCCTGTTGGTTCATCACAAAACAAAATTGAAGGATTTTTGGCGATTGCTCTTGCAATTGAAACTCTTTGCTGTTGCCCTCCAGATAATTGTGAAGGTTTTTTATCCATTTCTGCTGACATGCCAATTGATGCAAAAATTTCTTCCAATGTCATGACGCGTTTTTTATTCTTAGCTAAGTTTTCACCAACTTCAGCATTTTCTTTAGCACTTAAAGTATCTAATAAATTATAATTTTGAAAAACAAACCCAACATAATTACAACGAAAATCAGTTAAATGACGATTTTTTAACAATGTTAAGTTATGACCATCAACAAAAACGTCACCAGTTGAAGCTTTATCCAAACCAGAAATAATATTTAATAATGTTGTTTTTCCACTACCGCTAGGTCCTAAAATAACAACAAATTCAGCACGACTAATTTTTAAATCAATCCCTTTTAAAACTTTATATTCAATCTCTCCCATTAAATAAGATTTTTCTACATTATGCAATTCAATAATAAATTTCTTTAAATCAGGTTTATAACCTAAGGTAGAAATAATTTCACCTTTTAAAATTCTTTTGGAACAAGCCTTAGTCATTTTCTTTTGTAACTTTAAATTTTCTTTAATCGTCGTTGAAAGTGCTTTATTATTTTCTAATGAAATAATACTCTTATCATTTTCAGATTTTTTTGAAAATCGCTTTTTTGCCATTACACCTACTCCCAACTTTTTCTAATTATACCACTGGCTTTTTTATCACTAGATTTAATATCTGATGATAAAATATCAGAATTTCGCCCCTTGGGTTTTGCTTCAATAATATCACCACGAAGTTCTTTTTCGCGAAATTCTTCTTGAGTTTTTTTGGCAACTAACACATCTGGTGGTAACTTTTCATTTTCATCAATATATTCAATTTGTTCAGCAGTAATTGTTTCTAAAACTCTTAACGATTCGGCAATTAAATCTAAAATATTACGATGTTCCTTAATTACTTTTTTAGCTTCAAGATAACATTCATCCAAAAATTTATTAATTTCAGCATCAATTTTTTGAGCAATATCATCAGAAAATTTATTAGCACTATTAACGCCCATATACCCATCTTTAGCACTTTCAAACTGTCGCAATCCCAAATCAGACATTCCAAACTCAACAACCATTCGGCGTGCAATATTAGTTGCCTTTTCTAAATCATCATGCGCCCCTGTAGTTATTTTTTCAGCACCAAAAATTAATTCTTCTGATGCTCTTCCACCTAAATAACCAGTAATAGTTGCCAAAAGATTATCGCGTGAATGCAAAAAACTCTCTTCTTTTGGCGTCATAATCGTATAACCACCCGCATTTCCACGAGGAATAATTGTTACTTTTTGAACTTTAGATGCATGTCTTAATTTTAAACCAATTAAAGCATGCCCCGCTTCATGACAAGAAACTATTTGCTTATCATTTTCCGTAATTGTTCTTGAAGTTTTAGCGGGCCCGCCAACAACACGATCAATAGCCTCATCAATATCGGCTAAATCAATAACGGTTTTTCGCTTTCGCACCGCTAATAATGTTGCTTCATTAAGCACATTTTCCAATTGCGCACCGCTAAACCCTGGAGTTCGGTCAGAAATCCGATTAAAAGCAATTTTAGGTGATAAATTCTTATTACGAGCATGTAATCGCAAAATTGCTTCTCGTTCACGAATATCTGGCAATGATAATTGAATCGTACGATCAAACCTCCCTGGTCTTAAAAGGGCTGGATCTAAAACATCAACACGATTAGTTGCCGCAATGATAATAACACCAGCATTCGTTTCAAAACCATCCATTTCCACTAATAATTGGTTTAAAGTTTGTTCACCAGCTCCTGGCCCCATTGACAATGAGCGTTTTCTTCCCACAGCATCAATTTCATCAATAAAAATAATACACGGCGAACTTTTTTTCGCATTATTAAATAATTCTCTAACCCGTGATGCACCAACACCAACAAACATCTCTTCAAATTCCGAACCAGAAATTGAAAAGAAAGGAACATTAGCTTCACCAGCTACTGCTTTTGCTAACAAGGTTTTCCCTGTCCCCGGAGGACCCTCTAACAAAACCCCTTTGGGTGTCCTTGCCCCCATTTGTGCATACCTTGTCGGATTTTTTAAATAATCAACAATTTCCACTAATTCTTGCTTTTCTTCATTTATTCCCGCCACATCAGTAAATCTAACTTTTGATTCTGTTTGTCGCGCTTTATTTTTCCCCATTGAAAACGGATTCATTCCGCCACAGTCACCTGGAGAACGCATCATTCTTAAAGTAAGAAATACTGATGCTCCAATTAATAATAAGAAAGGTAACATTCGCAATAATTCAGTTCAAAGACTTGATTCATTAGGATTATATATCGTTGGTAATTTACCTTTAAAAATATTACTTACTTTTTCACCATTAAGTAAGTCATTAACTGTTTTTCACATTGAATCAACTAAAACCATTTGAAATTGATAGCGTTGCCCATTACCTAGCTTAAAAGTTCCAAATAATGTATAATTTCCTAATGATTGACCCATTTTTCAACTAACAGCAGCAATATTTTGGTCTTTAATTTTACCTGTTTCAATTCAAATTTTAAGATCCTTAAAATCAGGATACTCATAACCACCTTTTAAAAGGTATCATATTAGAATTCCTAATAATAATGCGAACAGTAAAATAATAAAAATAAAACCTAAATTTCTTTTACGCTTTTGCACAATCTTTTCCTCTCTTCATAATTACTATCTTATTTTAACATAAATCAATTACTTTTGTTTTTCAAATGATTAGCATCAACAGCCAACATTGGAATCACAATTAATTGTTGATGACAATTATATATTACCGGTCAATTAATTCTTTGCTGAAAACTAATTTTATTGTTAATAAATAAACGATTAATTTTTTTTGTGCCATTCTTAGTTTTAATTTTCTCATTAAACTCGTTACACTTAATATAAATCGGAAACTCATCATTAGCAACAAAAAATCCCATTCCCTTAATATTACCATTATTTTTTAATTTTAATATTAAATAACGACTTTTAAAATTTTTCAAGTTAGTAATTGTATAACAATAATTATCCTTAATAATTGGTTTACTTAGATATATAAATTTATATTCTTTAATAAAAATTCATTGATCATTTAATTTAATATGAATATTTGGTTTATTACTTTTAAGTACACCATTTAAAATTCTTTTTAAATAATTTTTAGTTACTAATTCATCATCAATTATTAATAAATATTGATAAATTAATTTTTGTTGTCATTTTTCTTCTAATAATAAAAACAACTTGTAATTGATTTTATCATCAATTATCATCAACACCAATAATTTTATTATTTTTTGTTGTTCTTCCTTTAAAAGGATATTTTTTTCATTAATTTCTTGTAATAAATTATTAATTTCAAGATTTGAAAAATAAGCAATTTTTTTCCGAATAACATTACGAGCATAAATATCCAATCCATTACTATCATCAACTTGAAAATCTAATTGTTTTTTTTCTAAATAATTAAGAATCATTTGTTTTTTTACTTTCAACATTGGTCGAAAAACTGTTAAATTTTTAATTTTTCGCTTAAAAAGTAAACCATAATATGAAACTAAACTTTTTCTTTGTTTTTGCAATAAATAAGTTTCTAATAAGTCATTAAATTGATGAGCAATAACAAGATTAAAAATCTTTTGTTTTTTTGCTATTTTCATAAAAAAATCATAACGAATTTTCCGAGCTTGATTTTGAAAATTTTCTTTCCCATATTGTTCGGGTTTTACTCGTAAAACAGCATATTCAATATTATTTTTTAAACAATAATTAACAACAATTGATTCATCTTGCCAACTATTAGTTCTTTTTTGATAATTAATATGAACAACAAAAATTTTAAATCCTGCTTGATACAAATTATCTAGCAAAAACATACTATCAGTTCCACCAGAAATCCCTAATAAATATTTTTCTTGAATATCAAGACTTTCATAAAATTTCTTCATAGTAACCTCATTTTTAAATTTTTAACATCATAATTATAAAGTAATCAACAAGTAAATTTTTATTAACAGAAAACTTTAATCTTTCTAAACATTCATAAATTACCGTTAAAAAATAATTTTGTTTATTAGCAATTTTGCTAGTAACCTGTTTAATAAATTTTTGTTGCGTAATAAAATATTGTGGAAATTCTAAAAAACTATCTTTCATTATTAAAATTATTAATTTTCAAAATAAAGATAAATAATTTTTCTCTAACTTATTAATTTTACTAGATAATAAGTAATTATCTTCATTGTTATTTTTAATAAAATTAGTAATAAAATCTAATGCTAGCAATTTAATTTCCAAAAATTTAACATAATCCACATTCGCAACAATTTCATTTCAATCAGAAAAACAATTACTTATTAACTTGGCATCCTCAAGAACAATTTTTCATTCATTAATAAGTTTTTTCGCTACTACCTCAAAATCAATTGTTGGTAATGTTAAAACTTGACTGCGAGAAATAATTGTCGGTAAAACACGATTAATACTTTTGCTAGTAAAAATAGCATATGTATTAATCGGTGGTTCTTCTAAAAATTTCAATAAACTATTATTAGCTTCCAAACTACCATCTTCAATGTTTTGAATTAAATAAATCTTTTTATTTGTTAATTCTAACGAAGACAAACTAAATTTAATAATAATTTCACGAACCATTTCTTTTTTTAATTTTTCAGAACATAAATTTAAAATAACAAAATCAAGATAATTATTACTAATTACGCGTTGACAATTATTACATTTTCCCTCACACCAACTAACATCTTCACATACTAAGCGACAAGTTAAATATATTGCCGACTGATAATTAATTTCATCACTATTACTAGCAATAATTAGCGAATGCGGAAACATATTATTAATTAAATAATTTTCAATTGTCATAATAAATTTTTTTGATAACATATTAAAATTCAACATTCGTGTATTTAACTCCATTAAATAGTTTGATTAATAATAAATAGTTTTAAATAAAAAGTAAATAGTAATAAAATTTGTAATGCTTAACTAATTAACATTCATATTTAAAGCAAGCAAATATTTTTGTACTAAAACTCATACTTGTTTAAAAACTATTTTTATATCTGGTTTAGCATTAATTACTTTAATGCGTTGCGGATTTTGACTAAGTAAAATTCGATATCCTTCATAAACCTTTTGGTGAAAGTCTAATTGTTCTAAATCCAAACGATTTAATTCTGATACCATTCTAAAATCTTTAATCCGCTTTAAACCAATTTCTGGTTCAAGATCAAAAAAAATTGTTAAGTCTGGCCTGGCATTACCAATAATAGTATTTTGAATATCATTTAAATTTATAATTCCTAAACCACGACCTAAACCTTGATAAGCCGAAGTTGAATCAATAAAGCGATCACAAATAACAATTTTATTATCTTGTAATGCTGGTAAAATAACTTCAACCGTATGTTGTCTTCTAGCAGCAATATACAGCAACGCTTCCGTTCATTTATCCATTTCTGAATTTTCTTTATCTAAAATAATTTCTCTAATTTTTTCAGAAATTTTTACTCCTCCTGGTTCGCGAGTTAAAATCACATCATAATTTTCTTGACGCAGTTTTTCTTTCAGCATTTGACCAACAGTTGTTTTTCCAGAGCCTTCAGTTCCTTCTAATGATATAAAAAATGGTTTTGAATTCACAATTTTAATTTCTCCTTATGATAGTTTTTTTCTACCTTCAAATGACTTTTTTAATGTAAACTGATCAGCATAATGAATTATTGCTCCTACCGACCGGTAAACCATGAGCAATTCTAGTAATTGAAACATCATAATAATTTTTTAATAATCTATTAATGTACTGCGCTGCTAATTCACCATTAATTGTTGGGCTAGTAGCAATAATGATTTCTTGTCAATTTTTATTGCTAACACGAGTTAATAATAAATCTAAAGATAAATCATTTGGTGAAATATCTTTTTGTAAATCAATTTCTTGCATTAAAATATAATACACCCCATTAAATACTTGATGATTTTCTAATGCTCATAAATCTTGTCAATTACTAACAATGCAAAGAACATTTTGTTCCCTTTGTGTATCTTGACAAATCGTAAATATTTTTTCATTATTAATATTATTACATTGCCTACATAACATTAATGAGTCCCGCACTTCTTGTAATGTGGTAACTAAATCATTAATAAAATCAGATTTTTGCAAAAATATTTGTAAAGCTGTCCGTTCGGCATTCTTTTTCCCTATTGCTGGAATTTTTTTAAAATATCAACTAACTTTTCTAAAACTTCAGGATATTGCATAATCATTTACTTGATTCTCCTTTAAATTAGTCAATTAAGACAATATTATCAAATAATTCTTGCACTGTTTGATAAACTGAATTATCTAATAACTTCTCTTTGGCAATAATATCTTCTTCTCGACAATAATAATCTTTAAAATTAAGTGAATGTGGCGTTGGCAACTTATTAGCAATTCGTAAATGATAATATTCTTGGCGAATATATGCTAATTCTGGAGTATGAACCGCCATAATAATTAAATTTTTCGTAAGCAAAATATCTTTCAAAAAATCTTGCATATTTTTAGTAAAACTATAATTATTAACAATTGTTGCTTGGCGTTGAATGGGACAAGATAAGATAATCGCCCCCTTCATGGCAGCGACAATTGTCGTATCAACTAACATTTTAACAATTTTATGAAACGAACTATGAGTTAAATACTCATTAATCAAATTTCAGCGATTACTATATTCTGTTCTTAAATACTTATCAGCTTGTGATAAAACATTAAAATAATCCATCATTTCTCAAATAAAAGGTTTATTAATAACACTAATATTATTAGTTTCAGAAACATTTTCATCTTTTTTATCTTGATTTTCACTATCATTTTGTGATACAACCACAGCATCAGGTACTTCTTTTTCTTTAATTACTTGATTTTTATTATCATTTTGTAAACAATTCTGTGGTACAAGCATCTTGCTTGGCTCTTGTTTTAAATCATCGCTGGCTAATACTAACTCAGAATCGTTTAATGTTAATGATTTTTTTTTATTATCAACTTGCTGAGTTTCAATAGTAGTAATCATTTTATCACGATGACCATTAACCTTAGTCGTTACTATTGAAGTCATATTTTGAAAGTAATTCATATTTTTAAATGAAGCAATTTCAAAATACATTATTGCATTATTACTAAAACGATAATTATTTAATGCTTCTATGTAATTTTCAATAATTTTTAATAATTGTTCTTGTGTCAAAATACTAAACGGTAACGAGTCATCAGGATCTAAAATCATTAATAATTCTTTATTAGTAGTAATTTTAAAAATAATAATTTCTTTACAAATATTAATTAAATCAATCGTTAAATTATTAATATCAACACCAACTTGAAGAAAATTATTAACAGTTTGCAAAACTTTTAATGTCTTATTATTAATAATATCTAACAAAAACGCAATTTTTTCAGCTTTACTTGGAATCATAAAAAGCATATTAACACTTGCTAAATTAACAAATTCACGATTATAAGCAATTACTTGTTCTAAAATATTTAATGAATCACGAACTGATCCCGAACTTAAAAGGGCAATTTGTTCTAAACCATCTTTTTCATAAGGAATTTGTTCTTGTTGCAACACTGTTATTAAATTTTGTACTAAATTATTTTTATTAACTAATTTAAAATCAAACTTTTGACAGCGAGAAACAATTGTTAAAGGAATTTTATATACTTCTGTCGTTGCTAAAATAAAAATCGCATGTCGCGGTGGTTCTTCTAATGTTTTTAATAAAGCATTAAAAGCACTAATCGTTAACATATGAACTTCATCAATGATATATACCTTATATTTACAAAGCGATGGTAACAATGAAATTTTTTCTTTTAATTCTCTAATTTCATCAATACCATTATTCGAAGCACCATCAATTTCTAATAAATCAAGACAAGAATTATTATTAAAACTTTCACAAATATAACATTCATTACAAGCTTCACCATTAATTATTTTTAAACAATTAATAGTTTTAGCAAATACTTTAGCAATTGAAGTTTTACCAACGCCTCTTGGTCCACAAAGCAAATAAGCATGACTAAAATTATCATTAATAATTGTATTTTGTAACGAAGTCACAATTTGATTTTGACCAATAATTTTGCTAAATCTATTGGGGCGATATTTTCGATATAGCGTTAAATATTTCATTTAGCAATCCACCTTTGTAGTTATTAAGATTATACTCTCAACAAAATTATATAATATTATGGCAATCAAAAAAATTTTATTTACAATTATTTATTATTAATTTTTACGAACTTCTTGAAAAAATCTTTGTAAAATTTGTTTTACTGGCAATTCTAATAACCCTTCATCATATGATGCTTGATGATTAAACTTATTTTTATTTAGTAATTGATTTTGTGAAACAACAGTGCCAAACTTAGGGTCACTAACAGCAAAAAAAACTTTTTTTATTCGTGACTGTAAAATCGCTCCCGTACACATTAAGCATGGCTCTAAAGTTGAGTATAAAACGCAATCTTTTAACCTTCATTGACCTAATTTTTTAGCGGCATTAGCAATAGCAATCATTTCCGCATGCTCCAACGGATTATTATTAACTTCTTTAGAATTATAACCTTGACCAATAATAATACCATTCGGATCAACAATTACTGCTCCAACTGGAACATCGCCATTTTGGTATGCAATTTTAGCAAGAGATATGGCTACTTTCATATATTGAATATGTGGCATTTTTTTACTCCTATTTTATTAATTTATTTTAACACAAAAAAATACCACTACACATAGCACTTCTCCTTATGGCTGCTACTTTTGTCCTGACCAGGTTCAGAGGTTACTATTGTAATGGCTACGTTAATTATAATACATAACTAGAAAAAATAGCAGTAAATTTTAAAAAATGAACGTATAAGATTTTATTAGATAGAAAAAGGTTTAAATAATTTTTAATGAAAAGCAACAACAATTTAATTATCATTTTATTTGGAAAATAAATAATAAAACAAAATATTTAATATCAACCAAACATAATCTCAATAAAAGGTTATAAAAACCAAGGAAAACGCTTATAAAAACAACATTAAAATAAGTTTTTACAACAAAAATCATACATAAAAAATATATACTTAATTTGCATATTGAAATAATTTATAGTAAATGATTATTTTTTATTTTTTTAAAAATACCTAAGAAAACCAAGCGCGACCTTAAAAATTAGATTGTTAATTGTTTCATGTGAAACAATTAACAATCTTAAAGATTAAACATATCTTATATCGCTTTAAATATTACTTCTATTTTCCAAACTACATAAAGAGTAAAATTTAAAATGTTTGGTCCAAAACTATCAATTAAATACAATAAATAAAACAAAATTTAAAAAAGATGTTTCATATGAAACATCTTTTTTCCTTAAACAGTAATCTTTTCTAATCCATTCAAATACTTTTGCAATATCTTAGGAACGACAACCGCCTTACAATCAGATTGATAATTATTTTCTAAAATTGCTGCTACCAAGCGATCAACTGCTAATCCCGAACCATTTAATGTATGAACTAACTTAGCATTATCCTGTGACTTTTCTTTATAACGAATTTTTCCTCTTCGGGCTTGAAAATCTTCACAATTAGAACAAGAAGAAATTTCACGATATTTATTTTGTGAAGGCATTCAGACTTCAATATCATAAGTTTTCGCAGCACTAAATCCTAAATCACCCGTACAAAGTTCAATAACGCGGTATGGTAGTTCTAAAAGTTCTAAAATTTTACAAGCGTCATTAGTTAATTTTTCCAATTCATCATACGATTGTTCTGACTTAGTAATTTTAACCAACTCAATCTTATGAAATTGATGCAAGCGAATTATTCCCCGAGTATCTTTACCAGCTGCTCCGGCTTCGGAGCGATAACAAGTTGTATAGGCACAATATTTTAAAGGTAATTTATGACCATCAATAATTTCATCTTGATACAAATTAGTTATTGGTACTTCTGCCGTAGGAACTAAATAATAATCTTTTTCTTGTAATTGAAATAAATCTTCTTTAAATTTAGGCAGATTTCCAGTAGTAATTAATGAATTTGTATTAACAATTGTTGGCGGAATAATTTCCTCATAACCAGATTGATAATGAACATCTAACATTAAATTAATTAAGGCACGAACTAAACGAGCGCCAACCTTTTTATAAATAACAAAACGACTACCAGTTATTTTTTTTGCTCGATTAAAATCAATAATATCTAAATCTTTTGCAATATCTCAGTGTGGGTGCGTTGATTTTAAAGCTTTGTTTTCATTTCATTTTTTAACTTCAACATTATCGGCTTCACTTATACCAATGGGGACAGTAATTTCAGGAATATTTGGTGTTTTTAATAACAAATCCTTAATTTCACTTTCAACAACTAGTAATTGATGTTTTAATGTTTCAATTAATAACTTATTACTTCCCAAATCTCCTTTCAAGACTTCAATTTCATTAGTTTTCTCTTTTTGTATTAATGATGCAATTAATTTTGATTGTTTATTATGTTCTGCTTGTTTTTGCTCTAATTTAGTAATAATTTGTTTGCGTTTCGTATTTAATTGTTTGGCTTTTTTTAAATACAAAAAATCCGCATTTCTGGTTGTTAATCTTTTAATAACTTTATCAATATTTTCTGATAAATAATTTATATCAATCACTTTAACAAACCCTCTATTATTTTAAGAATAATTCTAGTTAACAGAAATAATAGCACTAGTTTTTATCTTTTGTTTTGATTTTAACTTAATTAGTTTAATACCACTACTATTTCTTTGAGAAATTTTCATTTCATTTAAATTAACACGAATCCCAACACCATTATTCGTAACAATTAGCATCTCTTCATTGCCTTTAATAGCTTTAATCGCAACAATGTCGCCAGTTTTAGGAGTTAATTTCATTGCTTTAACACCTTTAGTGGCTCTTTTTGTTAAACGAAATGATTGTAAAGGCGTAATTTTACTTAAACCATTTTCAGAAATAGTAATAATGTTATTTCCCGTCGCACTGGTACAGCCCCCAATAACAAAGCAATCATTGTCTAAAATAATTCCTTTAATTCCTGCGGCTTTTCTTTGTAATAAGCGGATTTCATTCTCATTAAAATGAATTGCTTTACCATTACTAGTAGCAATAATAATTTTCGTATCACCTGTTGTTAATAAAACTTCAACAAGACTATCATTGGTTTTAAAATAAATTGCAATTTTACCTGTTTTACGAATTGAATCAAACTCACCAATGGCAGTGCGTTTCACAATTCCATTTTTAGTAATAAAAAATAAATACTGTTTACTACTTTCTAAATTTATGGCAATTAAAGTTTTAATTTTCTCTTTTCGTTCAATATTAATTAAATTAATAATTGGCGTTCCTCTTGCTGCTCGTGAAAAACTACTAATTTCATAAGCTTTTAAACGATATACTTTACCGATATCACTAAAAAATAAAATGTCATCGTGAGTATTAGCAATAATAATTATTCTGGTATCATCGGTTTCACCTAAATTTATTGTATTAACACCGGTCCCGCCGCGTTTTTGGGTGCGATATTCATCTAAATTTAACCGCTTAATATAGCCATTTTCAGAAAAAATAATAACTACCGGTTCATTTTTAATTAATGATATTTCATCAATGGCAATATCTTCTTCATCACTAGTAATAATTGTTCTTCGTGAATCACCATAATTATTTTTAATTGTTATTAATTGCTTACTAATAATTTTTGTTCGTTCACTAACATCTTGCAAAACTTTTTGACATTGAGCAATATCATCATTTAATATTCTTAATTCTTCTTCTAATTTAACTTGTTCTAAACCAGTTAATCTTTGCAAACGCATTTGTAAAATAGCTTGGACTTGAATTTTACTCAATGCAAATTCACTAACTAATTTCTCAATTGCTTCTGTTGGTGCATTTGTTTTTTTAATTAAACGAACAATAGCATCAATATTAGATAAAGCAATAACTAATCCTTCACAAATATGAGCCCGCTCTTGATTTTTTTGTAATTCAAACTTAGTTTTTCGAACTAAAACAACAAATTGATGTTCTAAATATGCTTGTAAAATTTGTAATAAATTCATAAGTCTGGGACGACCATTATTTAAAGCAATTAAATTAATTGAATGTGTTGATTGTAACGGTGTCATTTTATATAACTTATTCAATAAAATTTTACTACTAACATCATTTTTTAATTCCATTACTACTCTAATCCCTTCGTGATTAGATTCATCTCGTAACGTATAAATACCTTGAATTTCTTTATTTTTTACTAAGTACGATATTCTTTCAATTAAACGAGTTTTATTTAATTGATACGGAATTTCATTAATAATTAAAGCTTTACGACCATTTTTAAATGTTTCTTCACTTACTTTTCCACGCACAGTAATCGTATCACGACCTGTTAAATATGCTTTTCTAATTCTTTGATTACCAATAATATTTGCTCCTGTTGGAAAGTCTGGTCCTTTAACAATATCTTGCAAAATTAATTGTTCAATTGTAACATGAGGATTTTCCAACACATAAATTAAAGCATCAATAACCTCATTTAAGTTATGTGGCGGAATATCAGTTGTAATACTAACAGCAATTCCTTTTGAACCATTAACTAGTAAGTTAGGAAAGGATGCCGGTAATACTTTCGGTTCTCGTTCGGTACTATCATAATTATCAACAAAATCAACCGTATCCTTATTCATATTGTTTACTAATTCATTAGCTAATTTACTCATTCGTGATTCGGTATAACGCATCGCGGCTGGATTATCGCCATCAATCGAACCAAAATTTCCTTGACCATCAACTAACGGATATCGTGATGAAAATTCTTGTGCCATTCTGACCATTGAATAATACACAGCAGTATCGCCATGAGGATGATATTTCCCAATAATTTCTCCGGTAATTCGTGCTGATTTTTTATATGGTTTGTCATAAGTTATTCCTAAATCATACATAGCATATAAAATTCGACGATGAACTGGTTTTAAACCATCACGAACATCAGGAATCGCCCGGGAAACAATAACTGACATTGCATATTCTAAAAAGCTTTCTTGCATTTCTTTACTAATATCAATATCTTTGATATTATTTTGATTATCTAAATTCATTTATTTCACCTTCCTAAACGTCAAGATGCTTAACATACTCGGCATTTTCTTCAATAAATATTTTTCGCGGTTCTACTTGTTCACCCATTAACATAATAAAAGTCATATCAGCAATACTAGCATCTTCAATTGTTACTTTTAGTAACTGGCGATTTTCAGGATTCATTGTCGTACTTCATAATTGTTCAGCATTCATTTCTCCAAGTCCTTTATATCTTTGAATACTAAATTTTTGATCATCTTTTAACGATTTTTTAAAATTTTCTAATTCTTGATCAGAATATACATAATTACTCTTTTTACCAACTTGGATTTTGTATAGTGGTGGTTGAGCAATATACATACAACCAGCAACAATTAATTCATGCATATAACGATAAAAAAATGTTAGTAATAGAGTTCGAATATGAGCACCATCAACATCAGCATCTGTCATAATTATTACCTTATGATATCGTAATCGGTCAATATTGAAATCTTTATTAACACCACAACCTAATGATGTTATCATTGTTAAAATTTCATCATTTTCTAACACTCGTTCAATTCTTGCTTTTTCAACATTAAGAACTTTACCTTTTAATGACAAAATAGCTTGAAAATTACGGTCTCGTCCCATTTTAGCAGTGCCCCCAGCAGAATCACCCTCAACCATATAAAGTTCACTAATCTTAGCATCATTACTACTACAATCAGCTAATTTACCTGGTAGTGGTGCCACATCAAGTAAATTTTTCTTACGACTAATTTCGCGAGCTTTTCTTGCTGCCATTCTTGCTCTAAAAGCTAATAATGTTTTTTCTAAAATATTCTTCGCAATTTGTGGATTTTTCATTAGAAAATTTTTAATAACATTACCAATCGCATTAGAAACTATTTGCCTAACGATTTTATTACTTAATTTAGCTTTTGTTTGTCCTTCATATTGCGGATCAGATATTTTAAGAGAAAGTAAAGCAACTAAACCTTCTTTTAAATCATCTCATAATAATTTTTCATCATTAATTTTAATATACTTATTATTTAATGCATATTTATTTATTTCTCTCGTTAGTGCCAAACGCAACCCTTCTTCATGCGTTCCACCTTCAGAAGTATTAATGTTATTACAAAAAGAATATAACTGCGTATGATATGTATCATTATATTGCACAGCAAATTCAATATGAGTATCATCATATTGTTGATCACTATAAATTATTTCTTTATGAATAACAATACGATCACTATTTAAATCAGCAACATAATCACGAAGACCATTAAAATATTGAAATACTACTTTTCGTTGTGCTTTTTCATCAATAAGAATAATCTTTAAACCCTTATTTAAAAATGCTAATTGTTTTAATCGCGTTTTTAAAGTTGTGTAATTAAATGACTGACTTTCTTCAAAAATACTAATGTCCGGCATAAAACGAACAACCGTTCCTCTTTTGTCAGTTGTGCCAGTAATTTTTAAAGCTTCTTTTATTTTTCCCCCATTATGAAATTTTAAATCATAAATATTACCATCACGGTATACCGTGACATCTAAATAATTACTTAAAGCATTAACAACCGATGCCCCCACACCATGAAGACCACCAGATACTTGGTAAGTTTGACCATCAAACTTACCACCAGCATGAAGCACAGTAAATACTGTTTCTAAAACAGAGATTTTACTTTTAGGATGAATATCAATTGGAATTCCACGACCATTATCTTCAATAATAATTTCATTATCATTTAACAAAGTAATTTTAATTTCGTTACAATAGCCGCCCATAACCTCATCAATCGAATTACTAATAATTTCTCATGCTAAATGATGTCATCCTTCTTTAGAAATATTTCCAATATACATTCCCGGTCGCTTACGAACTGCTTCTAAACCTTCTAAAATTTGAATTGAAGATGCATCATATTTTCTTTTCAACACTAAAATCTCTCCTATCACACATTGATGTTTTTACTACTATAAATTTACACCGAATATGACTAATTGTACCACTTTTAAGGACATTTAGGAAATGCAATAGTTATATTATAGACTGCGTTTAGTTTTCTTAGGTATTTTTAAAAAAATAAAAAATAATCATTTACTATAAATTATTTCAATATTCAAATTAAGTATATATTTTTTATATATGATTTTTGTTATAAAAACTTATTTTAATGTTATTTTTATAAGCGTTTTCCTTCCTTGGTTTTTATAACCTTTTATTGAGATTGTGTTTGTTGTATTAAAGATTTTTTTATTATTTATTTTCCAAATAAAATGATAATTAAATTGTCGTTGCTTTTCATTAAAAATTATTTAAATATTTTCCTGTCTAATAAAACTTTATACGCCCGAAATTATATATCATAATAAAAATACCTTAAAATAGTCTTAAAAATTAAAAATGCGGATTCATAAAATGAAATTTATAAACACGCATTTTTAATTTTCTAATTAATAAGTTCGCATTGGCAAGACTAGTTGTAATAATGTTGGATCTTCATCACTAGTAATAATAATTGGTTTATCCTCGGCTGTTAAATTAATATTTAAATCATTAGTTTTAAAAGCTCTAATCGCATCAATCATATACTGTGAGCGAAATGCAATATTCATTGCATCACCGGATAACTGAAACTTACTTAAATTCTCATTAGAATTACCGATCTCACTAGAACTAGCCTCCACATTAATTTTATCATTACTAATATTTAACTTAATTGTAGTATTACTAATTTCGTGACTTAATACACTGGCACGATCAATGGCATTTAATAAATCACGATTATTAATCACAATCTTACTATTATAACTTTCAGGAATAATTTTATTAATATTAGGATACTTACCATCAATAATTTTTGATTGTAAAATTGTATTATTAATCTTAAAAACAATATTTATTTTATTAACAATTATTATAACATCATTATTTTTTTCACTAATCTTATTTACTTCTTGAATTACCTTTCCTGGAATAATAACTTCATAATCGTTCTCACTATAATAGGGAAAATTTATTTCTTTACTAGCTAACCGAAATGAATCAGTAGCTGTAACCTTTAATTTTCCTTTACTAAATAAAAAATGAATCCCTGTAAAAATAATATTTCTCTCTTGTTCGCCAATTGCAAATCCAACTTGACTAACAATTGCTTTTAAAATTGCATTACTAATAATAAATTCTTGTCCTTTGGTATCAAACAAAATTTTAGGGTACTGATTAAAATCTAAAGTATTTAACTGAGAATCAAAATTATTAGCATTAATGCGAATCACACTGCCTTCAACAACTTCAATGCGAATAATGTCACTTTCAATTTTACGAATTACTTCACTAACAAATCGAACTTTAATTAAAGTTTTTCCTATTTCTTCAATTTGTAATTTACTTTCATTAACTTTAATTTCAACTTGTATTGATAATGTTCCTGAAGAACCAATTAAAATTAACTTATCAGGTTTAACTTCAAATAATAAACCTGTTAACGCCGGCAATGGCGATTTATATGAAATTATTCGCGAAATTTTATTAATTTCATTTAATAATCTTGTACGAGAAATAGTAATAATCATTTAGAGTGACTCCTTATATATTTTATATTTATATTTATTGTAATATTAGTAGTATACTGTTGACAATGCGGATAACCTTCAAATATTACTAACTATCTTGTAGTATCACACATTTTTACTGTTAATAATCTGTTGATAGTTTTGTTAATAACTTTTTTCCTTTAAAAGAATTTATTCTTGACATTTGCTAATTAACAAATGCACTATTTTAGCAAATTCTTTATTATTTTTAATTAAAATCTCAATTTTTTGACAGGCACTCATTACCGTTGAATGGTCTTTACCACCAAATTCAATGCCAATCCGAGAAAAGGGTTCATCAATAAGTGTTCTTGATAAAAACATTGCTAAATGGCGGGCAATGGTAATATTTGCGACTCTAGTTTTACTAATAAGTAATTTAACAGGAATATTATAGTATTCCGCAACAAGTTGCTTAATTTTTTTAATAGTAATTTTTTCTCGCTTATCAATAATAATATTTGAACTTTTAAAAGCTTCTTTAACATCTTCTAATTCAATTATTTTTTCAGCACTAGTGTTCATTACTGAAAAGAAAATCACCCGATTTAAAGCTCCTTCTAATTTACGAACATCAGTATTAAAATTTAAGGCAATAAATTCTAAAACTTCTTTGGCAAAAACCGTTGCATTATAATTAACTTCTTTAACTTTTAAGTTTAAAATATTTAAGGCCGTTTCAAAATCAGGAGCATCCAAACAAACACTTAATCCGCTTTGAAATCGTGACACCATCCTTTGTTCAAAACCATCTAATTCATCAGGATATTTATCAGAAGTTAAAATAATTTGTTTATTAGCATCAATAAAACGATTAAAAATATTAAAAAAGATTTCATTAGTTTTGTTTCTTTTTGCTAGTAATTGAATATCATCAATTAATAATACTTGATAATTATTAAAAGAATCTTTAAAATCTTCAATAGCATCAATACCATGATTATATATTTCTAAAAACATGCGACCAAATTCTTCTGAAGATAAGTAGCGAATTTTAATATTAGGATTATTTTTAATAATTTCATTTTCCACAGCGTGTAATAAATGCGTTTTACCTAATCCTGAGTTTCCATAAATAAATAACGGATTTCAACTAATGCCAAGATTTTTAATAACAGCTAATGATGCTTGATAAGCATTTTGATTACAAGCACCTTTAACAAAGTTAGTAAAGGTAAATTTTTTTTTATTACTTTTTAAATTATCATTACATTCATCATATTGTTGATGAGGCATATTTTCAATTTCATATTGTTCAAGAAATTTAACACTTAGTTGGCGATTACTAACTTGATTAATAATAATTTGAATTTTATTAGTTAAATTTTTTGTTAAAATTTCTTTTGCAAAACCACTCTGAACTAAAATGATACATTCATTATTATTAGTAATTGAATGAATATTAGTATTTTTAATATAAGTATTAAAAATAATTGGATCAATTGTTTCGCCCATTAGTTTTGTTTTAACTTGTTCTCACATTTCTTTATGAATCATAAATCACA